>JBATTD010000176.1:0-8899 GCA_049670345.1 Ignavibacteriaceae bacterium | reverse complement strand
AGTTTTAAGAAGTCAAGCAGATCGCCACCAACATCATTTGCTGGTTTTGTATAAAGCCAGATGTCCCAACCGTCTACAACAGGAATAGCATCCGGCATAAGAGCTCTTTGTACAGCTCTACCTTCTTCTAATTCTGTTTTTGCATGCAGTTTATCTTTCAGCTCAAGAGCGAGAATGAATAGAAAGATCAATCCTGCAATCATTGCAGTGCTTACGAGATCGATAGAAACATCATCTGAACTTATCCTATTATTTCCGGAGAGAAGGATTAGAATAATGCCTATTACCAACAAGATCCTTCGAAAAGGAGTAAGTTTAAAGTATAATGATTTGAGCAGCCACCATGGAATAATGAAGAATTTTTTAAAATTACTCATTGTTTTAAGTTTTTCTTTTCGATCATCTGTAAGAAAGTATTCTTTCAGATCTTTATACTCACCTCTAAGATCATCTTTTATTTTTAGTTGATGGATATCATCCCGGAAAGTTTTTCCCATGCGTGGCTCATTATTCTTAGAAGAATTACTATCGCTCATTTTTCCCGCTATAAAAATAGAATAACAAAATAATTTATTGACAATATATAATAATAGATTTTATTAACTGAGTAAATAGTAACTATTCAAAAAGAATAATACAAGGATGAGTGGCAATAATCTATGCTTTAAGAAGATTTATAGTAAACCGAATTGTGATAAGTGATGTGTAAAATGCTTTTGATGAAAAACGTCCCACTCTTCTTTGTTTAATTCACCGAAAGTAACATTGACCGGTTTTGCACCCGGATAATTTTCAAAAAATATTTCATAATCATCAATCTCGCTTTTTAATTTATTCATCGCCTCCTCAAATGATGAATATTCCAATGGGCGAAGGTCTTCACCGATAACAGGATTCACAAAGAGCTTTGGCATTGGTCTGCTGCTCATCAAAAATCTTTTTAACGAAGGGATTTTTTCAGGTGGATTAAAGCATTCCAGTTTTAATTTACTGTTACTCATTTGTACTGCAAGAATCAAATGCTCTACCATATGCTGCGGTGTCATTTTACCCCATAAAGGTTTTTGTTGTGGATCAAGTTTATTCAATAACATTAAATAATTATTTGTCATCATGTTCATCAGATTAATTCCTCACAATTTATTTGTAACTATTCCTAAAAATATTTGTCCGGTGTCGTTGTTTTGTAATGCTTCTAATTGAATTGTTAACATAATGTATTAGCCACTGGCCTTTAGTCTCAATTATTATCAGATTTGATTTATTTCATCCCCAATTTTTGTTTAGTTTTTAATAGTTTAATTGCCTCTCCGGCTCTTTTCTTCCTGGTTTCAATTTTTTTGGCGCTGGCTATCCATCCAATATATTGTTTTTTAAGAGAAGGGGATAATTCGTTAAAAAAATCCTTTGCTTTTTTATTATCGGATAATAATTGTGAAAGCTCTGAAGGCATATTAAATTGTTTTACTGCCTCTATTTTCATACTCCACTTACCATTTTTTTTGGCAACGTTAATTTTATCCTTTCCTGCTTTTGTCATTTTTTTTTGTTTTATCAGTTTTGAAACTCTCTTCTTATTTAGTTCAGACCAATTGCTTTTATCATTACGGGGCGTGAATTTTTGGCAGTACTTTTCATCGTCAATCCTTTTAATAGTGCTGTCAATCCAGCCAAAACACAAAGCTTCTTCTACTGCATCATCGTATGAGATTCTCGGTTTGCCGGTATGTTTTTTATAATATATAAGCCAGACTTCTTTAACAATACTATGGTTTTCCTTCAACCATTTACGCCATTCTTTTCTGTTTGAAATGTAAAGTTTTAAATACATAAAATAATTCTTTTTAAGATTTACTTATAAGATGGAAATTCTCCTCAGCAATCTTTAAACTTTCAACTTTTCCAACATCCAGCCAAAAAGAATCGTTATCAATGTGAGCAATGACTTTATTATCTCGCATAATATCTAAATACAAATCAATCATCGAAAAGACATCATTATCCGGCATTAACGAAAATATTTCTGGATTGATTATTTGAATTCCGCTGAAGGCAAATTCATTTAACAAATCAATGCTGCAGGAACTAATCAGCTCTTCTGATTTTGTGTTCTTCCAACCGCATAAAATATTTTCTGAATTGAACAATAAATATCTACTCGATTCTCTTTTCCGAACTGTCAGTGTTGCAATGGAGTTAGATTTTATATTAGCTTGATATAGAGTTTGAAGATTTAAATCTGAAATAATGTCTACATTATAAAGCAGGAATGGTTTGCCATCTTTAAAGAATTGGGAAGCTTTCTTTAATCCTCCACCTGTATCAAGCAGTTTATCACGTTCATCAGAAATTGAAATATCTGCACCAAAATTATTTTGCTCGATGAAATTAATCACCTGTTCGGCAAAATGATGAACATTAATTATTATTTTATTGAAACCATTTCCAACGAGGTTGTAAATTGCAATTTCTAGTAATGTTTTGTCACGTATTTTTACCAATGCTTTGGGTAGGTTATCGGTAAGCGGCTGCAAACGTGTTCCCAATCCTGCTGCAAGAATCATTGCTCTCATTGGAGCATGCCTTTTTTTTCTAATTCAATGTGCTGTAAAATTACATTAACATCAATAAATTTGTTTAAGTATTCAACTAACTTTTCAGCACAATACACAGAGCGATGCTGACCTCCGGTACACCCGATATTTATCATCAGATGTGAAAACCCTCTTTGTGTATAATTATTAATTGCACGTTCAATTATTGAAGTTATATCGGTTAAAAATTCCTGCACATCACTTTGTTTGTTTAGAAACTCAATCACTGCTTCATCTTTGCCGGTTAACATTTTAAACTCATCGTATCTGCCGGGGTTATGTAAACTTCTGCAATCGAAAACAAATCCACCGCCGTTTCCTGTTAGATCAACAGGAATGCCGGATATATAAGAAAAACTATTTATCGAAACGGTAAGCTTTTCTGAGTCTTCAATTGTTTCAAATTTTCTTAACGATCTGTTTTTTAAGATATGATTCAATGCAGAGTTTAATTCATTCAATCCGTGTGGCAGTAAATTTTTTGAAAGCAGATGTTCAATATTATTTACGGCATAAGGAATGCTTTTAAGAAAATGTGCTTTCTTTTCGTGAATACCTCTGAAACCATAGGCACCCATTGCCTGCAATATTCTAATAAGAACATAACCGTAATAATATTTTTTAAATTCATCCCTATCAATATTTATTTTATGATTCAGAACTAAAAGATAATATTCTAACAGCTCATCTCTAATTTGCTGAGGAATATCAGCTTTAGCATCATAAAGAAGCGATGCAACATCATATTGCAGCGCGCCTTTCCTTCCTCCCTGGTAATCAACAAAATAAGGCTCATCATTTTTAAGCATAATATTTCGCGATTGAAAATCTCTGTACATATAAAAATCAATATCTGTTGATAGTAGAAAATCAATAAGCGTTGTAAAATCATCTTCAAGTTTTTGTTCATCAAAAGGAGTTTGTGTTAGCTTGAGAAAGTAGTACTTAAAGTAATGCAGATCCCATAGCATGGATTGTTTATCAAAACTACTGCGCGGGTAACAAACGGAAAAATCTAATTCATCAAATGCATCTATCTGAAACTTAGCTAGTTCTGTAAGTGCCGTTTTGTAATGTTCTTTAATTTTATTCGGAAACTCTTCACCCGCCCTATTTTTTGTTATGAATGAAAAAAGAGTTTCATTACCGAGGTCTTCAATCAGGTAAACGTTTTTTTCAATATCACTTCCGTATAAATGAGGTACTTTCAGATTGTGCTTTATAAAATGTTTTGTAAATGTTATAAAAGCAAGATTCTCACTCTTATCAGGATTGTAAACACCTATTGCCTGATGATTAGCACTTATCATCCTAAAATATTGGCGGTATGAACCGGATTGCGGAAGGGGAGTGGTTGACACAAGATTTTCTTCCGACCATTGTTCAAATAAATATTGTAGGTGTTCAGTCATTTGACTTTAAAACAATTATTGTTCAAGTAATTCTTCTCTTAAAATTGAGTACATCAATTGATCTTTAAAACGGTTATCCTTATAAACAGATTTGCGTAAGCTTCCTTCAAGTTTGAATCCCGATTTTTCCAAAACGCGCATCGATGCTCTATTGCCCTGAAATACTCCTGCGAAAATTCTATTTAAATCGAATTCTTCAAATGCATATTTACTTAACGCAACAAGAGCGAGTGAAGCTATTCCCTTTCCCCAAAATGGTTCAGCTATCCAATATCCTATTTCGGCAGAAAACCTGTACACATCAGGTTGAAGCATTAATCCTATTCCTCCAATCAGTTCATCTCTGTTAGCAATTGCAAAATTAATTTCAGGATTTTGATTTAATGCTGCAGTAATCCACGCTTGTGCATCTTCTTCGGCATAAGGATATGGAAAAGAATTTCTTAAATTTTGTGAAATTTTATTATTATTCGCATACTTAACTAAAGCGATTTTATCATTTCTTTCATAGCTTCTTATATTATAAATGCCCAACTGTATTTTCATTGTAACAAAATTTTTATAAAATAGTCTTTAAAGTTTAATATCGATTTTCAAATAAATCTTATTTACTTAAATTGAAATCTAAAGAATTATAATGAATCAATTAAATGGTATTGTTATTATTCATTATTTATTGTTCAGGGTTAGTTCATATTCATAACTTTTGAAAAGGAAAAAATATGAAAAGATGTTTTTATCTGGGGATTTTGATATTGTTATCTTCAATTGTTCAGGCACAACAATTTTCTGATGAACTTATACCTGAATCACCATTTGCAGGATCACAGATTACTAATATCATACGATCGTTAAAACAAATTCAATCATTTCACCAATACAACATTAATTTAGACATCCAATCTGATGATTTAATTATCGGCGATGATGATCCAAATGAAATTGTTACTATCACAGGAAGTTTTTTTCTTAAAGGCAATCTTCATATAATTAACAACGGTAGGTTAATTTTATATAATGCTATCTTTCAAATTAATGGTGATATTGAAATTTCCGGCACAGGCGAACTAACTGCATCCGGCGGAAGTTTTGAAGTGATACAAACCTTTACTTATGAACACAACATTGTTATTTATGAATCCGGTTTGTTTCAACTTGATAGTGTACAATTTTCTTCGAGTGGACAAAGCTGGGGAATAACAGCTACAAATAATGGTGAGTACATTTTAGAGAATTCAGTTATCACGGATGGATTTATAACAACTGGATTATTTGAACAATCATCTGCGCAGATAACCGGCAATCAACTCCCGGGCGAATTTTTATGTTTTGGTGAGAATGATCTAATATTCAAAAATAATGATTGGCTTTTATTTTGGCTTGTACTTGCTGATTCAAGTGTGATAGATATTGGCTTACCTGATGATCCGTTGTTAATCGGCTGGCAGTTTGATGAAACCCAACCTGGTGTAGATGGAATTGCATACAGCGTTACGATTGATAGCTGCACAAATGTTAATTGGGGATTGATATCCCAGTCAGGTTCTGAGGCAACTTTTCATAACACAAATTTTAGAGTATCAGGATTAATGTTTAATGATCCTGATTCAATAGTTGTTCAAAACATAACAAACGGTTCACATTATTCAGATGTTATAATTAATGTACCCGATAGAATTTTGCGTTTAATAGATACCGATGTGCAAACCTGGAATTTTTATCCGTTTAGAAATGCTAAAGTTACAGTTCAAAATTGTATTTTTGGTGAAATAATTGCTGCCGACAGTGCTGATGTTTTTATAGATAATTCAGTGTGTGATGGTTCCAGCGGACATTTGGAAGCTTCGGGTTCTTCTACAATCATTGTTTTCCGGTCAATTATTAATTCACAAATTCTCTCAAGAGATTTCTCTGTTTTAGTCGGATTGAATTCTGCTTTTATGGGAACAGAAATTGTTTCAAACGATTTTTCTGTCATTGCATTTTTAAATACACAATTCTTAACCATCCCAGCAGCAAATCAGGCATCGGTAATTTTTAATGAACAATTACCACCGATTGATGGCATAGCTGGTAACAATGTTTCTATTAGCGGAACTGCGCAATTATTATTTGGGCCTCAAAGCACAGTTCAATATGAAGGTTACAAAGTTTTTTACAGTCCCGATTCCGGAAATCCTGATTGGACCGATACGGATGGATTACATTTACATGAAGTATTGAACGATACACTTGCGGTTTGGAATACAGAAGGATTATCTGTTGGTACTTATCCTTTAGCTTTAGTTGTTTATCATAGTTTAGGCGATTCGATATCAGTTATCTCTAGTGCTCGTTTAGAAATAAATACAACAGTTGAGGATTCCAACGAAAGAATAAATACATTTAGCTTACAACAAAATTATCCAAACCCATTTAATCCCTCTACTACTATAAAAATCTCAATTCCATACATAGAGAATGAGCATGCCCGGTCAGTACAATTAAAAGTTTATGATGTTTTGGGCAAAGAAGTTGCAACTCTCGTTAACGAAGAAAAACCTGCTGGAGAATACGAAGTAATTTTTGATGCATCTGGTTTGTCGAGTGGAGTATACTTTTATAGATTAACTACGAGTAATTATACACCAATAAAAAAAGTAATTTTGGCAAAGTAATTTAATGTGAAATAATCTAAATGCCAGGGTAGAATATTTTAAGGGCTGTTAATAAACGTTAGTGATAGTTATTCTTACCAATCTCCTAATGGTCCGCCAAAAGCTCCCTGATCATTGCGAGTTCCATTAACATCGTTGTACCCGGGTGCAGGGTTTCCTTCATTTATGCAAGGGGATTCTGAGGAAAGATGAAGATTATCATTTGAAATAAACATAGGATTCATAGAACCAAAGGCAAGATAATTATATTGCTCACTTATATTAGATGAATCACCGGTAACAATTGAAATTCTGTTATCACCGGTAAATGAGAGATTGTTGAAGAAAATATTGTTTTGAATTTCCGTAGCTAATGGATCCCACAAAACAACTCCGCCTCCAAAATTAAAACACGTATTTTTGTAAATAGTATTGTTGATTATTTCCGCATTGGAATTCTGCAAATAAATAGCACCGCCGTAAACTTCGGCATCATTACCTCTGAAAATATTATTTTTAATTACTGCACCGGAATTTAAAATGAATAATCCTCCGCCATAAATACAGCTATTTATGGTGAACACACAATTCTCCACAATAACATTTGAACTGATTATCTCAATTGCACCATTCGTTAACGAGTCATCACTTTGTTGAATTACTTCCCGTACTATACAGAACTTAAATACAGATGTATCGGTTTGATTTACAATACTGATACCTAACCAGCCCGTTAAGAAAGAAGTGAAGATAATCGGTTTTTGTTTTGTGCCTTCAGCTAGTATAACTCCAGCCGAATTCACTTTAGTATCTTTTTCAAAATACAAAGCAACTCCGGCATCAATCTTTAATGTGTCGTTTGCCGAAACAGAAATATCACCAACAACCAGGAACGGAGCATCGATAAATGCAAGAGTACCGGAAATACTTCCTTCAATTTCTGTATAAACTCCTCCAAGAGTCGGATTAATAATGTTGTTGCCCGAATCACTATTTTCTCTGCAAGCATAAATTAACAACAAAAAAGTTAGCGATATAAATATTATTCTGAACTTCATAATAGTAAAATACAAAATGAAGATTACTTGTGTAATGCAGAAATGATTCATAACTTTTTTAAGTGTATTTAAATAAAATAATGTTTATTTAGTATCAAGAAATGCGGAAAATTGAACTCGAAATCGTTATTTCTGTTTTTACTTATTTGTTTGTTAATAAAAACTCATTTCAATATATTCAGTTAAAATAAAATGAAAAAAAACAAAATGAGTTGAATGCAATATGAAATCCAATAGACGATCATTTATAAAGTCATCATCTTTCTTAATTGGGGCATTACTTTACCCCGGGAAAAATATTTTTGGTTCAGTTAACTTTTTTAATCCTGGAGGAATTAAAGAAATTGGACCTAACATCGGAATTTATACAGAGAAGGGCGGAACTATCGGTTGGTATGTTTCCGATGATGCTGTTGTAGTGGTTGATTCTCAATTCCCGGATTCGGCACAAAACTTTGTCGGAGAATTAAAAAAGAAAACAAAACGTAAAATAGATATTTTGTTTAACACTCATCATCATGGTGATCATACCTCGGGCAATTATTATTTAAATGATTTTGTTACAGAAATTGTTGCACAAGAAAATTGTGTAAAACTCCAAAAGAAGTTTTACGGTACAGGGGAGCAAAAAGAAAAACAGGTTTATGCCAGTAATACGTTTAAAGATGAATGGGAATTGGATTTGGGAAAGGAAAGAATTAAAGCTTCATATTTTGGGAACGCCCATACATCGGGCGATGCAGTTTTCCATTTTCAAAATGCAAATGTTGTTCACATTGGTGATCTGGTTTTTAATCATACTTATCCGTATATGGATCGTCCCGCGAGTTGTACTGCTTCCGGTTCAATAAAGGTTCTGGAAAAAGCTGCATTAGTTTTTGATAAAGATACAAAATTCATTTGCGGTCATGCTGATACAGACGAAAATGTAATATTTTCAATTAATGCCGTACGTGAGATGAGAGATTATTTCTCTGCTTTGCTTGAATTTGTTGATAAAGAAATGAAAGCAGGAAAAACGTTATCTGAAATACAAAAAGCTGCAGCTGTACCTGGTTTCAAAAATTTAACTGAACGATGGGAAGGGGCAAAGGATATGAATCTGGAAGCAGCATACGAGGAATTGAGCAGTTAGAAATAAGTTGTAATGATCAGTGCAATCCGTCTACCGTGCAAGGATGTTCATGGCAGAATTAAAA
>JBATTD010000175.1:0-6011 GCA_049670345.1 Ignavibacteriaceae bacterium | reverse complement strand
ATATTATTTTTAATTAATAATTTTTCATTCTTAATTTACAAAGCACGGGATAATTAAATGGCAATAAAAAAAGTGATACTCATTGGTGATCCGCTACTCCGAAAGAAATGTGCAAAAGTTAATAACTTTAACTTACCTGATGTAAAGAAGATAAAATCCGGACTTAAAAGCACACTTCATCATTTACAAAAAATTCATAAGAAAGGCGGCGGACTTGCGGCACTGCTTATTGGTAATACCGTTACATCACTTTTCGAAAATATTTAATTATTATTAAATTTTCCCTGCAGTATAAGTGGACAATTTTTAACATTTTGTAAAATGTTTAACAGTTTTAATAAACTGTTTTTCTGAAATTAGTTTGATATTTAATTTGTTCATATGAAACGAGTTTGTAAAAATATCTGCACACTTCTAAAGGAATGCCTTTGGTAAAGGGAATGATTTTAATACCAATTCTATCTGACCTTAACTAAAGCTATAAACAGATAAATCGTCCATAGTTAATTGTTCTTTTCGAATTGTTTTTAACTTTTATTATCTATTCTTTTATCCACATTTATTGTATAAATTTGAATAGAATTATTTACAAATTTGATTTGGTATCTGCTATTAAAAATCATAAACAAATTAACTCTATTGGCATAATCGGCAATTATTTACCGCGGCAGTGCGGTATTGCAACATTTACTACTGATCTTTTTGAAGCCCTTTCGGCAGAGGAACCGGGTATTAAATGTTGGGCAGTTGTTATGAATGACAGACCCGATGGATATTCATATCCTGATAAGGTTCGGTTTGAAATTAATCAGAATAAACTTAGCGACTACAAGGTAGCATCAGAGTTTCTAAATGTAAACCAGATTGATATTGTTAGTGTGCAGCACGAATACGGCATTTTCGGCGGCAAAGCTGGCAGCCATCTTCTTAATCTCCTTGGAAATCTTCGTATGCCTGTTGTAACAACACTTCATACGATTTTGAAAGATCCGGCCCCTGAATATCTTGAAGTTACGCAAAAGCTGTCAGATCTTTCCGACAAATTGATTGTGATGAGCAATAAAGCTTCTGATTTTCTAAAAGATATTTATAATGTTCCGGAGAATAAAATTAGTATTATCCATCATGGCATTGCCGACATGCCTTTTATTGATCCCAACTTTTACAAAGACAAGTTCGATGTGGAAGATAAAAAAGTTATTCTCACTTTTGGGCTGCTTTCAGCAAATAAAGGCATTGAAAATGTGCTTAAGGCGCTGCCAGCCATTATCCAAAAACACCCCGATGTTACCTATATCATTTTGGGAGCCACGCATCCAAATGTTTTGAAATCGGAAGGTGAGGAATATCGTATTAGTCTGCAACAGCTTGTTGTAAAACTCAACATTGAAGATAATGTTATTTTTAAAAACAGGTTTGTGGAGTTTGAAGAATTGTGTGAGTATTTGGGCACTGCAGATATATATATAACCCCCTATCTGGAAGAAGCACAAATTACTTCGGGAACTCTCATTTCTGCTATGGGAACAGGAAAAGCTATCATTTCAACCCCATACTGGTATGCAACCGAGATGCTTGCTGATGACCGGGGAGTAATTGTTCCGTTTAAAGATCCTGATGCTATTGCAAAACAAATAATCGATTTACTGGACAACGATGTAAAACGAAATACGATCCGTAAAAATGCATACACATTTAGTCGTCCAGCTATCTGGAAGGAAGTAGCACGAAAATACCTGGAGATTTTCAGCGAGGTTCAACTCCAGCGCTCCCGACAGCCTCGTCTCCGGCACACATATATTGAAAACATCAAATCAATAACAAATTTCGATCTCCCGGAGATGAAACTTGATCACCTTAAGACTCTTACCGATGATACCGGCATCTTACAGCATGCAACTTACACAATCCCGGATCGATCTCATGGTTATTGCACCGATGATAATGCCAGAGCACTTATGGTTGTTGCCATAGCTCATAAATATATGTTCACAGATGGTACTGATTTTGATTCCCTGAGTGATCTTTATCTCAGTTTCCTACAATATGCTTTTAATAACGAAAATAAAAAATTTCGTAATTTCATGTCGTACTCAAGGCAATGGACTGAGAAGGTTGGATCCGAGGATTCTAATGGCAGGGCGATATGGGGCCTTGGTAAGGTAGTTGCTCACCTTGATAATCCCGGACAGATGGCAATGAGCACCACGCTTTTTAATAAGGCTGTAACAGCTGTTGAACATTTTAAATCACCCCGGGCAATTGCTTTTGCCCTTGTAGGTATTCATGCCTACCTGCAAAAATTTGGAGGGGATAGTGAAGTACGCAAGATAAGAGAAATTGCAGCTAACAGGCTTTTCGATCAATTCAAGAGCTATGCTACAGAAAACTGGCAATGGCTTGAAAACAGTTTAAACTATGCCAATGGCAAGCTTCCACACGCCTTGGTTCTATCAGGGCAATGGATGCAGCGCAATGATATGACCGATATGGGGCTCAAAGTGCTAAAGTGGCTGCTCGCCATTCAGACCGAAAAGGAGCACTTTGTACCAATCGGAAATGCCGGATGGTATAAAAAAGGCGGTACCAAAGCCAGATACGATCAGCAGCCGATAGAAGCTAATGCTATGATTGAAGCTTGTGTAGAAGCTTTTAATGTTACCAGGGATAAAATGTGGATCGACAATGCCGTAATGTGCTTTAACTGGTTTCTCGGTCTAAACGACCTGAACATGCCGCTATATGATCCTAAAACCGGCGGCTGCCGCGATGGCCTAAAGGCAGACGGAGTAAACCAGAATGAGGGTGCCGAGTCCTCACTCGCCTGGCTCCTTTCACTTATGACTTTACATAAACTTTATGCCGATGAGATATTAATACATTCCTCATCTCCTTCACTGGATACAGTATTGAGTTAATTATGCATATTGCTATGTTGTCACCTATTGCCTGGCGCACTCCACCACGAAACTACGGACCCTGGGAAAATGTTGTATCTCTTTTAACCGAAGAGTTAGTATCACGCGGTTATAAGGTTACGCTTTTTGCAACCGGTGACTCGGAGACAAGCGGAGAGCTGCACTCTGTTTGTGCACGGGGTTATGAAGAAGATCATTCTATTATTCCAAAGGTATGGGAATGTCTGCATATTTCAGAGCTCTTTGAACGAGCAGAAGACTTTGATATTATCCACAACAATTTTGACTTTTTACCTTTAACCTATACCAGCTTTATTTCCACCCCGGTGGTTACTACAATCCATGGTTTTTCATCACCCAGAATTCTGCCCGTATATAAAAAATACAACAACAAAGTTTACTATATTTCCATTAGCGATGCCGACCGTTCGCCGGAACTTGATTATATTAAAACCATCCATCACGGAATTGATTTAAATCAGTTTGATTTTCAGCCTGATCCGGACGATTATTTACTTTTTTTCGGGCGCATTCACCCTCACAAAGGTGTTAAAGAATCCATTGAAATTGCAAGAGCCTGCAACAAAAAACTGATTCTGGCCGGCATCGTTCAGGATGAGGATTACCATAACCAGTATATCGTTCCATATCTTGATAGTAAAAATGTTGTTTTTGTCGGGAGTGCCGGACCAGATCAGCGCAATCAACTTCTTGGTAGGGCAACTGCACTTCTGCATCCCATAAAATTCGAGGAACCTTTTGGTCTATCCGTTATAGAATCTATGGCGTGCGGCACTCCTGTAATTGCTTTTAACAGGGGCAGCATGCCCGAACTTATAGAAAACGGTAAAAATGGTTTTCTTGTAAATACAGTTGATGATGCAATAGAAGCTGTAGGACAAATAAAAAATATTGACAGGAAATATTGCCGTCATTATATTGAACAGCATTTCACGGTCAATCAAATGGCAGAGAAATATATCCAGGTCTATGAAATGATTCTTGAAAAGAGAAAAGGAAAGAAGTACCGAAAATGAATATGACAAATCAAGATCCTATTATAAAACGTTACAATAAAAATCCTATACTCACAAAAGATGATGTGCCTTATCCGGTATCCACTGTCCACAATGCAGGAGTGGTTAAGCATAATGGTAGTTACATAATGCTTTTTAGATCGCATCAATACAACGGACGTTCTATCATAGGAAGAGCCGACAGTGATGATGGTTTTTCATTTACAGTTCATCCTAAACCATTTCTTACACCTTCAACCGAAAGCATTTTTGGCGAATATGAAGAATTTGGGATCGAGGATATGAGAATCTGTCCGGTGGAGGATTATTACCTACTTACTTACAGTGCTTATTCACGTCATGGAGTTCGTATTGCCCTGGCACGCACCATAGATTTTGAAAAAGTTGAACGTATTGCACTAATAACAGAGGCTGATCTACGAAACGTTGTTATTTTTCCGGTAAAATTTGATGGGCGATATGTCCGGCTTGACCGTCCGCATTCCGAAATTTCACGCTGGTCTATTTGGATTTCCTACTCCCCGGACCTGATCCACTGGGGTGATTCAAGAGTAATCATGAAACCCGTTCCATATCACTGGGATGAGATGAAAATCGGGCCTGGCGCCCCTCCCTTCAAAACCGAAAAAGGTTGGCTGCATATTTACCATGGAGTCTTCGAAACTATGGCGGGTGCCGTTTATCGTCTTGGTGTTGCCCTGCACGATCTAAATGATCCGGCGAAAATTATTGGTGTTTCAGATAAATGGATATTGCAACCAGAAGATCCTTGGGAAATAACCGGTTATGTATCTAATGTTGTTTTTTCCTGCGGAGCTGTTCCTGAAGACGATGGTACAGTAAAAATATATTGGGGCGGCGCTGACACGGTTATGTGTACCGGGACAGCAAGGATTAACGATCTTGTCCGGCTTTGTTTGTCCGATTCACGATCGCCGTTGTGACCACATTATCTAATTTTATAATAGAATTATTGTAAATCAGGAATTCCGTAATTAAATTTAATTAAATCATAATATTCTATTTTTAAGTAAATATAGCAGAATTTAAAATTAACACCACACATCATACTTTTGATGTGGAAGATAAAACAAAATTCACTATTAATTTTAAGAAGAAAGTGATATGGAAATAATAAAGTATCCAAAACTGCATGTTAAAAGGAAAAAAACGAAAATCCAGCGGGACACTTCCCGTGTTATAACCCGCACTCATTTTCCAGAAGAGATATCCCGTATTCCCAAAATTATTGATAGAGTTTTGAGTCTCACTGAAAACCAAGCCGTGGAATTGCTGGAAAAAATAAATCTTGATTTTTTCGATCGGCACAAGGATATAAGGCGTGTATTGAAACAGCACTTTGATGAGGCATCAGAATATCTATCGCACACCGAACCGTTAAGTGAAACAAAAAAAATGTTGATAGGTGCTTATTTTACTTTAGAATACTCTGTTGAATCTGCGGCACTTTTCAACCCCTCTATAGTTCCTCATCCGGATCAGACTAATGTTCCTCGTGGCAGCCTTCGTTTTATCCTGAGCCTTCGCTCTGTAGGGGAAGGCCATATTTCATCTATTAGCTTCCGCAGTGGGATTATTGAAAACAATAACTCGTTCATGTTTGACTCCATTAGCGAATTTGTTGAAACCCCCGTTATCCAGCGTGATCCTATATATAACCACCGCCTATTTCAGCTTAAGCTGAATGAATTGAATGCAGGTAACGAAACTAACACCCGTGTACTCGAACAATTGCCGGATGAATTTACTTACAATGATTTAAATAAAAGCATTGGAGCCCTTCTCTCAAATACCGATTTTGAATGCAATGACGAAGCAATCAAAATAATATACTGGCTTGCAGATTCCAATTATGAAATAATATTCCACACCGATCACAGAATTTCTGAACGTGTAATATTTCCTGTTTCGAAAAATGAAAGTAGGGGTATAGAAGACGCGAGGTTTGTCCAGTTTTTTCACGATAACGGCGAAGTTATCTACTATGCAACCTACACTGCTTACAACGGGTTTACTATTCTTCCGCAGTTGATAG
>JBATTD010000174.1:0-1705 GCA_049670345.1 Ignavibacteriaceae bacterium | reverse complement strand
CAGACACTACCCGGAATATATGCGTGCACTTGCATTGAAAGGTGCCGAAGTGGTTTTCATTCCACAAGCAGGTTCAGTAGGCGAATGGCCCGAAGGTCTCTACGAAGCTGAGTTAAGAGTAGCATCATTTCAAAATGGATATTTTACTGCGTTGTGTAACAGGGTTGGTGAAGAAGAATGTTTATCTTTCGGAGGTGAGTCTTTTGTCTGCAATCCCGAAGGTATTGTAATTGCAAATGCTAAAAGAGGAAAAGAGGAAATACTTTACTGTGATATTGATCCGGAACAAGTAAAAATGTCTCACGCAAAAAAACTATTTCTTAGAGATAGAAGACCGGAATTATATAAAGAATGGTTAACGAAGTAATCCCCTGCTCATTTCTCTTTTAGTTTCAGCTTCTTTGCAAACTTGCTGCTGAAATCTCTTAAAAGATTTGCGGCTTCTGTGTTGAGTGTTGCTCGTTCAAATGTATCTGCCATTTTAAACAGCATTTGATGGAAATGCAAATTCATTTCCTCAACGGTCATCTCTTTTGTCCAGAGATCAATACCCAACGTAACATTTTCTTTTTCATCCCAAAGAGAAAGCATTAATGTTTTAGCGGGTTTCTTTCCATCAAAACCTGCATCGGTTGCTTCCCACTCAATATTTACAGGCATTTTTTGTTCGTCTAATTCGACAAAGATTTTTATTTCTGATTTATTAGTCATAATTATTTTTCATGTTTTTTATGTAATAACAGTTTAATAGTTGTGGAGACTGTGCTTCATTTTCTACTTTTATTTTGGAAAATATAAAAATAAATTAGTTTAACCAATTATAGAAAATTAATTGGAACGAGCATAATTGAAAGGAAACAAACAAGAAATTGATTTTATTACAAATTCCATATAACCTTAATATGAAATTCCACCGGAGGCGGACAAGTATAAACGTATGAAATCTTTCTCTGTACTAATAAAAGTTCTGCTGTTAATATTCCTTTTATCATCAATATCTTTAGCACAATTAAGAGTTGGTTTAGGAGGATTTATCGGCGGCGGAACCATTAAAGGTGAATCGCCTTCCATTACAGCATTCACTGCTTCTGTTTACATCGAAACAAACTTTGCTATGTTTTTAGAAGTTACTCCAAGATTAAGCTTTATTTACGCAAAGGATTTTAATGCAATTATTCCAAATGTTAAGAAACCATATTTCCCGTTTGTTCAGGGCTTTTCTTTTAAAGGAATAGCTACACAATATTTAGAAGACGAAATTTTTATTGAAGAAGGAGTTGGCTTGTTAACACTGAATGACAGAACATTCAGTGATACAGATGTTTGGGGTTACGGTGTTGTGCTTTCTCTATCAGCAGGGTGGGATTTGCGGCGTATTAACCTTAGCGGTTTTAAATTAGGTGCTGGTATTGAATACGGGATAACATTTAATAATACACTTGTACAATATTCTTTGATTAATCTTTACTTTAATTATACGTTGTAAAAAAAGAGTGCCTTTCCTTAAAAGTCAGGGCGTAATGCATTACGCCCCTACGATCACAAAAAATTATCGTGTTTCTATTTCCAAATACTTGTTTGGCATCTCATCTTTCGGTTCATCACTTTGCAAATAGTACTCAAACCATCTCATCGTTCTTAAATTGTAATCCAACCTCGATGTATTTTTGCTGTTACCATGTCCTTCGCCTGGATACCGTATCAA
>JBATTD010000173.1:0-2249 GCA_049670345.1 Ignavibacteriaceae bacterium | reverse complement strand
ACAATATTCATAAAAACATCGGTTCAAAAATGGTTGAGTTTGCAGGATATGAAATGCCTGTTCAATATTCTTCTATTATTTCAGAGCACAAAGCGGTAAGAAATTCTGTTGGTGTTTTTGATGTATCGCATATGGGTGAAATTTTTATATCAGGTGAAAAGGCGTTAGACTTTGTGCAGCTTATTACTGTAAATGATGCTTCCGTACTTACTCCCGGCGGGGTTCAGTATTCTGCAATGTGTTACGCCGATGGGGGAATAGTTGACGACCTTTTGGTCTATAAAATTGCTGATGATAATTTTATGCTCGTCGTAAATGCTGATAATATCGAAAAAGATTTTAACTGGATGGTTGAAAACAATGAGTATTCTGTTGAGATTAAAAACAGAAGTGATGATTACTCATTGTTAGCAGTGCAAGGCCCTAATTCAAAAAATGTTATACAAAAATTGGTGGATGACGAACTTGATCTTGAGTATTATCATTTTATACAAACGAGGTTGGCAGGAGTGGACATGATTATATCCCGAACCGGTTATACCGGCGAACTGGGATATGAGTTATATTTTACCGGTGATGAAGCGGAATCTGAAAAAGTTTGGAATAAAATATTTGAAGCCGGAAAGGAATACGATATTCAGCCTGCAGGTTTGGCAGCACGCGATTCGTTAAGATTGGAAATGGGGTTCTGTTTATATGGAAACGATATTGACCAAACAACAAATCCAATTGAAGCCGGTCTCGGATGGATAACTAAATTGAAAAAGGATAAATTTATAGGCCAGGAAGCGATTAAAAAAATTAAAGAAGAAGGAATTAAAAGAAGACTTATTGCAATAATTTCTAACGAGCGCATATTTCCGAGGCAAGGTTATGGAATTTTTTCTGATGGAAAGAAAATTGGAGCCTTAACAAGCGGTACAGTAAGCCCGGTATTAGAAAAACCAATTGCACTTGGATACATTGATGCCGAATATAAATCGGTTGGCACTAAAGTAAATATTGTAATTCGTGATAAGGAAGTACCTGCTGAAATAGTTAAACTTCCATTTATAGAAAAATAAATTTTGAAATATGTTATGAAAGTTAATGTACTCTTTTCCCCGGTTAATGCAGATGAATTATACTTTGCTAATAAAACTACAGTTATTATTGATGTCCTTCGGGCTTCTTCTACAATTATAAATGCTCTTTCAAATGGGGCTAAAGAAGTAATACCCGTTGCTACAGTGGAGTTTGCCGTAAAAGTTTCTGGCGGAATGTTTGGCGGACAAACTCTTCTCGGTGGTGAAAGAAACACAAAAAAAATTGAGGGTTTTGCACTTGGCAATTCACCAATAGAATATTCCAGGGAGTTTGTTGAAGATAAATTCATTGTTTTTTTCTCAACCAACGGTTCAAAGGCAATTGTAAAAGCTAAATTTTCACAAAATTTAGTTGTATGTTCTTTCAATAATTTATCTTCTGTTGCAAAGTATATCATCCGGTTAAAGAATGATGTTGAAATTTTATGTGCTGGCAACAATAATAGTTTTTCTTTGGAAGACTCAATTTGTGCAGGCAAATTGATTGAGGAAATAAATAAGAAAAAGAAAAATATCGAAGTCTCTGATTCATCTGCAGCAGCTTTTGCACTGTATGAGAGATTCGGTGATGATATTTTAGAAATGTTAAAGAATACCGAACAGGGTAAAAAACTGATTGAAAACGGGTTTGAAAAAGACCTGGAATTTTGCAGCGACTTAAATATAAATTCTGTGATACCATACTTTGACGGGATCAAGTTAAAATCACTTGATTTGAAGAAATCTAAAAAGCGTTCTTGAATAATTAAAGAGCGAGAATAATATGGCTGTTAAAAAAAAAAGGAATAATAATATAAGGAAGAATAACAGAGAAAATTATTTCAGTTTTTCGTCTGATAAAACAAAAAAAATACTTGGTATTCTTCTTATTTTATTCTCAACGTTTCTTTTATTCAGCATTATCTCATACGATAGAAGGGATGAAGCAAATTTAACGGGATTATTTTCAACAAGTGAACATAGTGGCGAGATACACAACTGGGCAGGAATCTTCGGCGCATACATTTCAAGCTTTTTTATAAAATCAACCATCGGATTTTTCTCTATTGTCTTTCCTATTCTCTTTTTTATCCTTGGTATTTCAGTCTTTAAAAGAATAACAACTCGAATTTTAATTCACTTCTCAAATTTTCTTCTTTTAAGCGGGATAATAATTGCCTCCTT
>JBATTD010000172.1:0-2336 GCA_049670345.1 Ignavibacteriaceae bacterium | reverse complement strand
TCCGGTATTGGGCAGGAAGTAGATTCGATGGATATCACTTGGAACAAAGATGATTTACTGAAAGCATTATCAAACATTAAATTAAAATACAAACCAGGTGAACAATATCTCCACAGCGAATTGAATTCTTTAATTTTACAATTAATTGTTGAACAGATTACAGGAAAACCTATTAGCGAATTCCTGAATGAAAGGTTATTCAAACCGCTTAGAATGGATAATACATTTTTCCTCAGCACTGAAAAATTGAACCCTGATAATAACATAATGAATAATAACCGGTTTAAATATGGAAGTTATCTTTCACAAAAAGAATTATTAAAAAGGATAATGAATGGCATTATCGGATTTGATGGTTTATATTCCAATTCCGACGATCTATCAAAGTTTGCGCAGATGATTTTGCAAAATGGTTATTATGATGGAGAGCAGTATATATCTGCGGCTACTATAAAACTATTTACAACTGCACAATTACCGGAAAGTTATTCGGGATTGGGTTGGAGCACATATATTTCCGAACAAAATATCTGTAATGATTTTTCGGATGCTTCTTTTGGTTATATTTCTGATAACGGTTCCTCGATTTGGATTGATCCGGATAAAAAACTATTTATAATATTACTAACGGATTCAAAAATTGAAAATACTGCTCAGCTTCAACGTGAAGTAATTAAAACTATTAACATGAAGTAATGATAATGCAAAAATATAACATAAATAAACTCGCAGTATTAATTTGTCTTCTCACACTTGCATTAATTTCCTGCGATACGAATATCGGACAGATAAGCACGGATGACATATCTTTACCGCCCGGTTTTATAATAGAAACTTATGCAAATGTTCCAAATGCAAGATCGATGGCGTTGAGTGAAAACGGAATTTTATTTGTTGGTACACGCTCATCCGATAAAGTTTATGCGGTTGTGGATAACGATAATGATTTTAAAGCAGATGAAATTATTGTAGTAGCATCTGGATTGGAAATGCCGAACGGTGTCGCCATTAAAGATAGCGCTCTTTATGTAGCGGAAGTCAGCAGAATATTAAAGTACGAAAATATTGAAAACACTTTTCGGGATAATCCTTCTCCTGTAATCGTACGTGATGATTTCCCCACCGAATCTCATCATGGGTGGAAGTTTATCAGATTTGGGCCAGATGAAAAATTATATGTTCCGGTTGGAGCCCCGTGCAATGTTTGTTTGGAAGCAGATGAACGTTTTGCATCAATTACAAGAATGAATTATGATGGAACCGATTTTGAAATTTTTGCAAATGGTGTTCGCAATACAGTTGGATTTGACTGGCATCCGTTAACAAATGAGTTATGGTTTACAGATAACGGAAGAGATATGCTTGGCGATGAGATTCCTCCCGATGAATTGAACCAAGCACCTGTTAAAGATTTACACTTCGGATTTCCTTTCTGGCACGGAACAAACATTCCTGATCCCGAATTTGGCAGCGGTCATTCGGCATCTGAGTTTACTTTGCCTTCTCAGGAACTTGGTCCTCACGTTGCTTCCCTCGGAATGCGTTTCTACACCGGCAATATGTTTCCTGCTGAATATAAAAATCAAATATTTATCGCTGAACATGGAAGCTGGAACAGGAGTGAAAAAATCGGTTATAGAATTACACTTGTAAGATTAAATGGCAGTTCAGCAATAAGTTATGAACCATTTGCTGAAGGATGGTTAAAAGGTGAATCCGTTTCCGGCAGACCTGTAGATATTCAGCAAATGCCTGATGGTTCTCTTTTAGTTTCTGATGATTTCGCAGGAAAGATTTATAGAATAAGTTATAGTAATTAAATTAGTCTACTGTACTAGTATTAATTAAGCCAACTCGAAGGAGTAAAACAGTTTTATGAAAATCGCGCTTATCCAACAAACCGCATCGCAAGACATTACATCAAATATAGATAAAGCCGTTCGTTCAGTTAAAGAAACTGCAGGAAATGGAGCAAACATTATCTGTTTTGCCGAACTTGCATTTACTCCCTTTTATCCACAGAAACCTGTTGGTGAAAATAAAATTAAACTTGCTGAGTCTATTCCAGGTCCTGCTACCGATGTGTTTTCAAAACTCGCAAAAGAATTTGGAGTTGTGATTATTTTAAATCTCTATGAAAAAGATGGAAACAACTTTTATGATTCTTCACCTGTAATTAATATTGATGGAAGTATTCTTGGAATAACAAGAATGATACACATTGCAGATTATGCATGCTTTCACGAAAAAGGATATTACGATCCGGGGAATAATGGTGCACCTGTTTATGAAACTAAGTTCGGTAAAATAGGGGTTGCAATTTGTTATGACAGACA
>JBATTD010000171.1:0-2099 GCA_049670345.1 Ignavibacteriaceae bacterium | reverse complement strand
TTTCGATACTTTCCAATGGGATAATTTTTTAAATAAGCCTTGGCTATTATAATAAGAAGTTTCAAACGTGATAAAAAAATATCGTTAACGCATTTTGCTTTCATGTCTTCTGACGTCGGCCCGAATTTTTTCATAATTCATCTCTTCAACTTTTAGTTTTCCATCACCGAATGTTCGTGATTTGCTCTTTTTTTTCTTTGAACATACTTATCCACCCATCCTTTGCAAGCAAAAATCATGCAAAATCAAGTTGTTAAATTGCAAAGCCTTATATATCAAGCATTGTCATCAAATATGGAATAAATACGGCGGTAGATTTTATAGAAAAAATTATGTAATTGTGGGGCAAATTACATAACAATTGTGAAATAATTTACATAGAAATTATGAGGCAATTCAAATGGTTATATATCACTTTGTGGTATTAATAATGGGGTAAATCGATTGAAATAAGGGGTGGGTGTGATTGCAGATACCTTGCCAAAAGGCAGGTCCGAGCACTTCAATTTAAAGTGCATATATCCCATTTCTTACAAAATTGCAAAAAAGGCAAACCCGGTGAAATGGATTTGCCCTATTAAAAACGATATCACAGGTTCTGAACTCACTGTTAAGATGTTGGATACATTGCAGTAACATGCAATCGGGACTCGTTACATGTTCGTTGGAGATATCGCAGATGAACAGCAGCGAATTAAAACATTGGCAAGGCAAAAATGTTTTCAAAACCAAAAAGGAATTATTTGTTCAAGACGCAAGATAATAGCCGTTTGCTCCACTTGCTTGTTATTCTATAATTCACTGTGCAGGAAAGTTTTCAATACCTGTTCAGCGAGCATGTCAGGCGCTGTAAGCATGGCGATATGCCCTTGCCCTGGCAACTCTACTGTTTTGGAATTGGGTATAGTCGCCCGAACTTTAGAAGCCATGTTCTTAAGAATTTCGGTACTATTTTCCCCAACAAATAGCGTAGTTGGTATCCGTATACTGCTAAAGGATTCTGCTGAGTAGTTGTAATGGATAAGAGCTCTAATTTCACGTGGAATTGTTTGTGCCGCAACTAATCGTTCCTTCCACTCAGGTTGATTCTTCGCAAACTCAATTTCTTTATCAGACATCCTAACAATTTGTTTCATAAAGAGCTTTAATACCGCTTCCGGCCGGTTAAATTTCAACAAAAATTCCATTATATAGCAAATTGCCAGCCCCTTTGGATCAAATGCGATAGCCGGTTCATAAAGTATTAGTTCCCGAACATTTGATACAAGCAAACTCGCGCCTAAAGTACAAAGCCCTCCAAAAGAATGACCTAACACATAGACTGGATCGTCAAAAGAATTCAGAATGGCGGCAACATCTGCGAATTCTTTTTCGATGGAATACTCAGGATGATCTCCGCTTTGACAACGCCCCCTTCTATCCATGACATAAACTTTAAAATGATTCATCAACTGGTCGGCCACAAATTGCCAATTATGGTGAACTGATGACATTCCATGAACTATTAAGAGTGGAGAACCCTCTCCGCGTTCTTGACAGGTAACAACTGTCCCATCATCTGACATTATACTTTTCATTTATATTACCACGGTTATGCCTATTCTATATAATCTTAAACTTTAATATTGTGAGACACTTTTAATCCAGCGAAAGGAATTTTCGATAACTGAGGATTTAATTTCTTACATCTTGCCAAAACCGCAACCCAAGTTTAATCAACTTCGATTACATATATCGTATTTGTTACAAAAATGCAAAAAAGGCAAACCCCGAAAAAGGATTTGCCCATTATAAGAAAAACTATATCACAAAAATTTTGAGGCTCTGATATTTACGCTTTCATAGCAGGTATTCAAAGGTCGGATAATAAAAAGACAGGGCCAAATTAATGACCCTGCCTTGGATAGAAAATTTCCATTTATTATTGGAGACCTTTAGAAGTCATGGAAACTTCGAAAGTCTGATAGCGAAATTCCTTATTTAAAGTAACCTGCAGTAACATAAAAATTTTCATCAACCTTCAGAACATAGGTGGTTTTGTCTGAAAGTTTTTCTTCTCCGGGTTTGGGCCACTTATAATTAACCCACCCGGAGCCTTT
>JBATTD010000170.1:0-4479 GCA_049670345.1 Ignavibacteriaceae bacterium | reverse complement strand
CACTTAACACGAACATCTGCAGGAATATCTCCGGGTTTTAATCCGCCAACCAATTGATGGATGTACAAACCATCGGAAACTTCAATTGCAATTTTTGCAAGGTATTCGTGTGAACGATGCATTGGATTCCTAAGCTGTAAAGCAGCAATAGTTCTCCATCCTTTTTCTTCAAAGATTTTTCTACTTTCCGAAGGGCGCTGGTAAATACCCTTGAACTCTTCAGGAAAATAACTTTCCGAAAGAACTTTAACCAGACCGGCTATATTCCAATCTTTCTGTTCCATTACCATTTTTACACCGGGATGTTCAGGATCATTAGTTGTGTAAACATGTTTGCACTCGAAATCCTTATCAATCTGATAAGATTCGGTAACTTTCATAGTTCCCATAACTTCATCTGTTTCACCGGAGATCAAACAAATTTCTGTGCCTGGATCAATATTTTTATCGTTAGACAGAGTTATTGGTATTGGCCAGAAAAGACCGCTGGTCATTTTCATATCGGCACAAACACCTTTCCAATCATCATGCCCCATAAATCCTTCAAGTGGAGTAAATCCACCAATACCCAGCATGATCAGGTCCCCGGTCTCGCGGGAAGACATAACAAGCTTAGGAAGAGACTCTGCTTTCTTTAGTTCTTTTTCTTTCTCTTTTCCACTTAGAAGAAGAATCTTCAGACTATCACTTCCGTGTGGTTTAATTAAATTAGTTTTTGCCATGATCACTCCTTAACTAAAATTTTTATGAATGTTTATAAACTCAGAAAAATTCAGTTGATTAAGTTGTTTATTAATTATTTTTAAAGAAATGTTTGATTCGATTCTGTTTTTGATCCTTAACTGCCTGAAAGACAGGTAGAAAAGATCCCCTATGAATGTGGCGTTTGCCAAGTTATTGAAACCAATTTTGTTTTGATTATATCAATTAATTACACAGGTAAAACTATTGCTATGCTAAAGTAAAATCAACGCGAATAAAGGTTTTGTACTCATTCTGTTGCTGTTTTTTAACTACATTCCCTTATAAGGATTGAATCCCATGTCCGTAATTTCTTCAACAAAATCGTTGAGGATAACAGGCAACTTTTTGTATTCATCGAGAGAGAGATTAAATATTTGTACTCTCTCAGGTTCCAGGACTAATTGCTTCAGTTTTTCCTGTACGTTTTCCATTCTTTTCTCAGCCAGTTCGCTTCCCTTTATGTAATGACATTGATAATCATCTCCATGCTTACAGCCAATCATTATGATACCATCAAAGCCCATCGATAATGCATCGGCAATCCATACAACGTTTACTGCACCCAGGCAACGAACCGGTATAACACGAATATTCGGATCGTACTGCAGCCGGTATTTGCCAACAATATCCAATGATGGATAAGCATCATTTTCACATAGGAATGCAAGTATTCTTGGTTTCTCCTCAAACTCATCCGGTATATCGACTGCTTTAATCATTGAAGAGACTGATTGTATTGAATAATCCTTAAACGTAATTATTCTTTCAGGACATGCGCCAAGACAAATTCCGCATCTCCTGCATCTGTTTGGATTAGGTAACGGAGTGCCTTTTTCATCTTCATCTAACGCACCAAATGGACATTCTTCCGTACAACGTTTACATTGAGTACAACGCTGCATAAAAAAATCCAGGTAAGATTGATCGCCCGATCTTGGATGTACGGCAACTCCATTTTTTGCCGCATATAAAAGTTGAATAGCTTTTAAAGAAGCACCATAAGCATCATTTTTACTTTCCGCGATGTCCATTGGAGATCTAACACAACCTGCAGCATAAATGCCTGTCCTTCTTGTTTCATAAGGAAAACAAATATAATGCGAATCGGGGAAGCCATACTTTAACGTTGGTAAATCGGTACCCTGCCTGTATGTAAGGTTTAAGATTTTTGCACCAACCTCAGCAGATTCTGCTCCCTTTTTCCCATCAAGGGTTTCTTCTTTTTTATCGGATTCTTCTTTCTTCTCGGTTTCTTCACCAGCTTCGATTTCACCTGCCAATGTTGTGGGAACCATTCCAGTTGCTAACACAACAACATCCGATTTAATCTGAATCTTTTCCCCTAATAGAGTATCATCTATATTAATAATCATTTTCCCATCAGCAGATGAACTAATCTCACTAACATCACCTTTTGTTAGAAAGATATTATCTTCTTCCTGAACACGTTTATAAAAAAGCTCATGCTGTGCAGGAGTACGAATATCTTTATAAATAATATAGATTAACGCATCCGGAAATTTTTCACGAATATATAAAGCCTGCTTTAGCGATACCGAACAACAAATAGATGAACAGTAAGGAAGATGCTTTTCATCCCGCGAGCCGGCGCATTGAATAAACGTTATACTCTCTATAGGTTTTCCGTTTAATGCTTTATTTTCTTTACCATTTTTAATATACTCTTCTAACTGAATTCCAGTTATAACTTTTTCGGATTTTCCGTAACCAAGCCCGCCAAGATTATTAGGATTGTATTCCTTCCAGCCGGTAGCTTTTACAATAGCACCAATTTTTATCGATTCAGTTTGTACTTCATCATTAATTTTTAAAGTAACATCAAACTCGCCCGGCTGACCGGATATCTTTTCAATCAAGCAAGATGTAATAACTTTTATATTTTTATTCGATTCAACTTCGGAAATCAATTCATCTATCCCCGGAGATTCGGGTTGGGTATAAGGAGAATTATGAGGGGTGATTTTATGAAATTTATTTAACCAGCCGCCAAGTTGTTTTTCTTTCTCAGTTACAACAACTGATTTGCCCGCTTTTGCAGCAGCTAATGCTGAGGTTAATCCTGAAACACCTCCACCAACAACAAGTATTGTTTCATTTATTTCCAGATCAGGAGGTTGAGGGGGTTCACTGTTTCTTACCTTCGCAACTCCCATTCTAAGATAATCTGCAGCAAGCATTTGTGTATCTTCATCTTTTGCTTTATGCGTCCATGCAACATTTTCTCTTAAATTAACGCGGTCGACTAAAACCTTTGAATCGAATTTGAAGATATCGGTTAAAAATCGTTGCGAGCAAGCACCAATAACAACACGATTTAATTCTTCACTTTCAATATCTTTTTTAATTTCATTAATACCTTCTTCGCTGCAGAGCCATGGATTACTTTTACAAACCGGTACTTTTATTTCTTCGGAAGCAACTTTAGCAAGGTCATCAATATTTAAAGCTTCTCCAATATCACACCCGGAGCATAAGTAAACTCCAACTTTTGTTTCTACTGCCATAATATTAATTCCCTATAATTTGTTGAATAGCTTTTAAAACAGAGCCGGTTGCTTCCTGAACAACTGACGACACATCTTTTGGTTTTGTACTCACGCCGCAACCTATCATTCCGTTACCATTCGATTTGAAAAATCCATTCTCATCAATTAACGATTTATCTATCGGTAGGTTTTTAGCGTTAGATTCCATACCGGTGGCCAGCACAACCATCTCTACTGCATTTTGAATCAGGTTGCCGGTTAGAGTATTTTCGGCTTCAATAATAAGTTTGTCAGAAGAAGCATCCTTAAATACTTTAGCTACTTTTCCTCTATGAAAATGAAGTTTGTCATCTTCTTTAACAGAATTGTAAAAATCTTCAAGCAAACCGTTTGCACGAATATCTATATAATGAAAATGAATTTTGGCATCAGGGTACTGCTCTCTAATGTACTTTGCCTGCTTTAGTGAAGCAAGGCAGCATACTGAGGAGCAGTATTCAAGATGATTTTCATCTCTCGAACCTGCACATTGAACGAAGGCAATGCTGTTAATTTTTTCTTTTGTTGATGGTCTTAATATCTCACCTTTCGTAGGACCATCGGGTGCTGCAAATCTTTCCATCATTACATTAGTAACAACATCGGGAAATTCTCCGTAACCTAATGTATCAAGTTTGTTTGCATCATAAGGGTCCCATCCTGTAGACCAAATAATTGATTTTACATCTAAGGTTATTTTCTTTTCCTGTTCATCTAAATCGATGGCTTTGTACTTACATACCTCCACACATTTGTTACAACTGCTTCCCTTACAGGCATTCATATCTATAACGTACTTTTGTGGATGAGCATTTTCGTAAGTAATAAATATTGCAGCCGTTTCATCCATTGAATAATTAAAATCATTTTTTCTTTTTTCTGGACAAACCGGTACACAATCACCACAAACTGTACATTGATTATTTACATATCGTGGTTTCAAGCTAACCTCTACCTTATACTTTCCATCTTCTTTTACAACATTAGTTATCTCTGCCACTGTTAAAAGAGTTATAGATGGATTAGTACGCAAGCGACGAAGATTGATTTCCAACCCACAGCTTGGGGGGCATAGCTTTGGGAAGTATTGGTTGAACTGTGCTACCTTGCCTCCGACATACGGATTCTTTTCAATCAGTATCACGCTTACACCGGTTTCAGCAGCTTCAACGGCTGCAGTTATCCCTGC
>JBATTD010000169.1:0-3282 GCA_049670345.1 Ignavibacteriaceae bacterium | reverse complement strand
AATCTTATTTGCGATGGTTCTTGCCAGGTTGTACCAAGATCATATCTTAATTTGATATAGGTATCGAAGAAAACTTGGAAGGGTAATTTTAATCTGTACATAAGCGAGGTGAGAAAAATTTGTCTTCCACGGAATTCATTTTCTCGCATTCCTAAAAACGACTCCAATCCACCCTGAAAAAATTGCTCGGTAAGTGGCGTTGTGTTATCGCTAAAACCAATTTTTAATCTTGGCACAAGAGCGCTTCGATTGCCTAATTTAAAAAAGTATCGGAAGTCCATACCAATTGAGGTGAAACTCTGATCGCCACCAAGAAAACTTTGAGCAGTTTCGTAAAAACCGGTAAAGTATAACCCCGTTAAAGGATATGGGTAACTGTCCATGTTATCAACAGTTGTGTTTAATCCAAGACTAACTAACTTGGTTTTAAAGGGATCAATAACATCTCCTTCAATATTTTTTGCTTCATCAAGTTGATATTTTCCTGTAAAGATAAGATTTCCAAACTTCTCAATCTGTGTTCCCAACGAAAGAGACATACCATAGAAGATTTGATTATATCCTCCCGTTTTAACCCTTGAAAAAGTTTTTGTCGAGGTTTGTGGAACAGTCTCATAAACATTTATATCGCTGAATTTATAATATATACTTAAATTATAGGTCAAGTAAGTATCTAATATCCTATGATTTTTTAATTCAAATATATATGCGCCGTTACTTGCCCCGCCATAAAGGAAAAGCCCGGTTTCGGTTCCGGTGCCAAAAATATTTTCGTCTCTTATATCAATACTAAACTGTGCATTATAGGTTTCGTTTACAAGAAAACCAAATCTCAGTATTCCAGAAGTTTTTTCATCTACATGAATTAAAAGGGTATTCTTTTCGTCCTCTTCAACAATATACATTGCAATATCTTTAAAAAAACCGGAGGTGGTTAAGTTCTCCAAACTTTCTTTTGCTTTATCGTAAACAAAGTACCCCCCTTTTTTTATTTTAAGTTCTCTTGTAATTAATGTCTCCCTGGTATAGTTACCCTTAACTTTTATGTTTGATATCAATCCCTCATTAAAAAATAAAATTAGGGTTCCTGTTATCTTGTCAAAATCTAATCTTTCAAAATCTGCCAACAAATATCCCTTAAGACGATAATGCCGTAATATTTTTGATATTGTTTTTGCAAAAACCCTGTTATTAAATGGCTTATTAATTAGTACGGAAAGAATTGAATCGACAACCTGATTATCAAGTAGCTTAATACCAATTGCATCGATTGTTTTTACAACAGGGTTTAACTTATATTTAAACTCCAAGATCATTGAATCAGGAAACTCTGTTACACCCATACTAATCGATTGGTATTTGCCTGTTTCATAAAGATGTGCCATATCTTTTTTTATCTCAGCACTGGAAACAGAATCATGAGAAACATACTTATTAAGCAAGAAATTTAGTTCTTTTTCCTTTCCATTTTTGAAGACGATATTTTTTATGAAAAATTCATCGCGGCTTAATCTGCTATTTAAAATTGAGTCTGCTGCAGCTTTAATGTTGTTTATAGCTGGCAGGGTACTCTTATAACCAAGAAAAATAAGTGAATCAATATTAACAAAATCAGTTGAAGATTTATCATCTAATACCGGTGTTATAACAAAATCTGCAAGAGATAGCTGGACCGCATTTAATTTTTTCATTGGGATGCTTACAACCTGATCAGCTATATACCATGGCAATTCAATTTTCTCCTTCGGATGCAGCGGACTTGTAGTGTTTACGGCTATAATTAAATCGGCACCATTTTCTTTTGTTATTTCTACAGGTATGTTTGATAATAACCCACCGTCAACAAGCAGCTTATCCTCCCATTTTACTGGTTCCAGGAAAAAAGTAACGCTGGAGCTAGCACGCATTGCCCTGCTTAGTTGTCCGTTTGCTATTACAACTAAATCACCGGTTACCAAATCGGTGCAAACGGCTCTGTATTTAATCCACAAATCATCAAAGTTTTTGCCAGGGCGAATAGGCGCCTGGATGGTTAGCAGGTAAAGAAAATTCGTTAATTTTTGTCCTTCACTAAAAGATGTGGGTAATACAGGTTTCAGTCCGTCTAATCTTAATGCGAATAGTGCTCTGTCATCGGTTATCTTCTGGCCTATAAAAAGCTCACGCCTACTCTTCTTTTGATTCAATGAAAGCATACTGCCCCAATTTGTATTTATGGCAATCGAATCAAGCTCATCTATTGTAAACCCGGAGGCATAAAGACCGCCGACAATACTGCCCATACTTGTACCGACTATTACATTAGTTTCAATACCGGCCTCTTCCAAAGCTTTAAGAACACCAATTTGTGAAAGTGCTCTTGCACCGCCGCCGCTTAATGCTAATCCAATTAACGGTGTATCTTTAGGAAAATATTCAATTAATCCGAATGGAAGATTTCTGGTGTTTAACTCGAGTGGTATGGTTTTTTTTCCCTGTGAGTAGGAAACAGAAATGAAAAGTAATAATGGAAGGATGAATATTTTTAGCAATAATTTCATTCTGACCAACTAATAAAAAAGCATTAAGATTAAATAATTATTTTATCCCAATGCTTTTAATTTAATAAAATAAAGACTTTATCGCTTTCTTTTTGCTTGTGCTTTTTTTTGCTCTTCCGCAGCAGACATTAGTTTTGACATAAAACCTTGTTTCTTTTTCGGATTCTTAACGGGAACCAATTCCATTCCGCTGTGCTGATGGTTAATGTACTGCTGCTGTGCAATTGAAAGCAGGTTGAATAGAAAATAATAGAGATTTAATCCCGAAGGAAATGTCATAAACAATATAGTTAAGAAAACCGGCATAACATAAACCAATGCCTGCTGCTTCGGATCTTTCATGGTCATCTTCTGTTGTATAAATGTAGTAACACCCATCAATATTGCAAGCCCGCTTATTTCCTGAATACCAAACATTGGTAATTTGAAACCAAGATCGTATATAATATCGGGTTGTGATAAATCTTTAATCCACAAAATAAATGGCTGCTGCCGTAACTCTATTGCCGTTCTGAACATTCCCCACAGAGCAACGAAAATAGGCATCTGCATAAGCATGGGAAGACATCCGCCCGCAGGGTTTATTCCGTAAGTTTGATACAGCTTCATTGTTTCTTTGCTTATCTTCTGCTGATCGTCTTTATGGTTCTCTTTAATTTCGGCAATCTTGGGCTGAAGAAGCGACATCTTCTTCATCGATTGATAGCTTTGCTTTGTAAGAGGGTAAACTACAATCTTAATG
>JBATTD010000168.1:0-3191 GCA_049670345.1 Ignavibacteriaceae bacterium | reverse complement strand
CTTGTGTTTTCTTTTTACCTCTTCTAATTCCTTTAGCCAATTCTTTTTCCTCCAGTAAAACAAATATTAATTACTTCTTAGTCGGTGTTTTCTTTTTGCCGGCAACTGTTTTTTTCCTGCCTTTTCTTGAACGAGCGTTTGTTCTGGTTCGCTGACCTCTAACGGGTAAACCTCTACGATGGCGAATACCTCTGTAGGTGCCAATATCCATTAGTCTTTTTATGTTCTGCTGAACTTCAGAACGAAGCGCACCTTCAACTTTAAATTCTGCAGTTATCACTGCTCTTATAGCACCAACGTTTTCTTCTGTAAGATCTGCAACTTTTGTATTCGGATCTACATTCGCTTTTTCCAGGATGTCAGCAGATATTGTAGGACCAATACCGTAGATGTATTGCAATCCATATAAGACTGTTTTCTTTTTAGGTAAATCTACACCTGATATACGAGCCAATTAACTTCTCCTTATAATATTAACCTTGACGCTGTTTATGCTTAGGGTTTTTACAGATTACTCTAACAACACCTTTGCGTTTAATTACTTTGCAATGCTCACAAATCTTTTTAACCGATGCTCTAACTTTCATAATAACTCCGCTATTTATACCTGTAGGTAATTCTACCTTTAGTTAAATCGTATGGAGACATTTCAACAGAGACTTTGTCTCCCACCAATATTTTTATAAAATGCATTCTCATCTTTCCGGATATATGCGCTAATATCTCGTGACCATTATCAAGTTTAACCTTAAAGGTTGCATTCGGTAATGTTTCAGTTACAACTCCATCTATTTTTATCGGTCCTTGCTTAGCCATTAACAAACAGTAAATATTTCTGGTGAATTACCATTAACTAAAATTGTATGTTCAAAATGTGCTGAGGGTAAGCCATCAGCAGTTAAAATCGTCCAGCCATCAGAATCGGTAACAATTTTGTACCCTCCTAAATTTACCATCGGTTCAATTGCCAAAGTCATTCCGTTCCTCAATTTGGCTCCTGTTCCTCTTTTGCCAAAATTAGGGATAGAAGGTTCCTCGTGAAGATACTTTCCAACACCGTGTCCACATAAATCTCTTACAACAGAAAAGTCATTATCTTCAACCATTTCCTGTACAGAAGCTGAAATATCGTGCACTCTGCTAGCTTCTTTCGCCTGAAAAATACCTTCGTATAACGATTTTTCAGTTACTTCAAGCAGTTTACTTTTCTCGGCTGAAACTTCGCCAACTGCGACCGATAGTGCAGCATCACCATAATAATTATTTTTAAGAACACCAACATCGAGAGAAACAATCTCGCCTTCTTTTAATATCTTGCTGCTGGGTATTCCGTGTACAACTGCATCATCTACAGAAATACAAACAGAACCGGGAAATCCAGGAGCACCACCTTGTGAATACCCTTTAAACGCCGGGATTGCATTATTGCTTCTAATATAATCTTCAGCAATTTCATCCAATTCCAAAGTAGTAATGCCCGGTTTAATATTACTCTTCATCAATTGGAGAGCTTCTGCAACAATCTTACAACTTTCTCTTATTAAGTCAATTTCTTTTTTAGTTTTAATAAAAATCACTAATTCTTTTTACCTGCGTGCTCGTATCTTTCCTGATTTCATAAAACCATCATAGTGCCTCATCAAAAGATGAGATTCAATTTGCTGGAGAGTATCAAGCGCAACTCCAACAAGAATTAACAAACTTGTACCGCCAAAAAAACTTGCAAACTGCCCGGACACACCCAAACCTGAAATGAAAGCAGGCAAAATTGCTACAATAGCGAGGAAGATAGAACCCGGCAATGTAATTTTTGTTAAAATATTATCAATAAATTCAGAAGTCTGTTTACCCGGTCTTATACCCGGAATAAAACCGCCCTGCTTCTTCATATTATCGGCAACATCTTTAGGGTTAAAAGCAATTGCAGTATAAAAATATGTAAAGAACACTATCATCAAAGCGTAAATTGCTGAATAAACCGGCGATGTATAAACAAAATAACTCGATAATGCTTGAATAAATTCATTATCAGGGAAAAACGATAGAACTGTATTTGGAATAAACATTATTGCCTGAGCAAATATAATGGGCATTACACCAGCAGTATTAACCCTAAGCGGAATATACTGAGTTACACCACCGTAAACTTTTCTTCCCACAACTCTTTTTGCATATTGAACAGGAATTCTTCTTGTTCCTTGCGTTAAAAGAACGACAGAGGCAATAATAAAAAACATAAAGACAATAATTATTATCTCGATAACAATAGACCTTTGACCGGCGCTTATCAATCTAAATTCATCAAGTAAAGCGTAAGGTAACACGGCTACTATACCAATAAAAATTATTAGAGATATACCGTTTCCTATTCCTTTTTCTGTAATTTGCTCACCCATCCACATCATAAAGACTGTGCCGGATGTTAGAATAATAATTATTGAAACAACCCAGCTAATTCCACTAATGGCTTCGGGCACAATAGGTAAACCCTGAACTTCAAGGTTAAGTAATCTTACTGTTACACCCCAGGATTGTAAAGCTGAGATTCCAACAGTTCCGTACCTTGTAAGTTGTGTGATTTTCTTTCTGCCGTCTTCACCCTCCTGCTGTAATTTTTGAAAATAAGGAACAACAGCTCCCATCAACTGAATAATAATTGATGCAGAGATGTAAGGCATAATTCCAAGTGCAAAAATAGCAGCGTTGGAAAAAGCACCACCAACAAATAAATCATACAATCCAAAAAGATTATCGGATGAAGCATTTTTCATACTCTCGGTTAAAAGAGCAGCATCAACACCGGGCAAAGTGATATGAGCACCAAGCCGTACAATAATAAGCAACCCTAAAGTATAAAATATCCTCTGGCGAAGTTCGTGTATTTTGAAAATATTCCTGAAAGTATCCGTAAGTTTAGACATTGAATTCCGTATTAAATCTTTTTAATTGTTCCGCCGGCAGCTTCAATTTTTTCTTTTGCCGTTTCGCTAAATGCATTTACTTCCAAATTTACTTTTACCTTTATTTCACCTTTACCTAATACTTTAACCGGTTTTTTAGTGCTCTTAATAAGCCCTAATTTTCTTAGGGCAGCAGCGTTAAGCACATCATCTTTTATTTTTTTTTCATCAGCAATTCTTTGCAGTGCATTAAGATTAACCAACTGATAATAAACTTTAAAAATATTAGTG
>JBATTD010000167.1:0-6432 GCA_049670345.1 Ignavibacteriaceae bacterium | reverse complement strand
ACAAAAACCGGTTGGCTCGATAGGGAAAGAGTATGTTCTACGTGTTAAAAATGTTAAGTCATCTTTATCATCCGGTAATATTGAAATTAATTCGGGCGCGGGAAGTTATATTGTATTAACTGGTTTTGCAAAAGATCTTTCGGATGCTTATCCTTATCCTAATCCCGCAGAAATTGGAACAGGAATAACTAAGATTACATTTGCTAATCTGCCGCAGTACGCTAATATAACAATTTGGACATTGGACGGAACCAAGGTTGGAGAGGTGGAAGAAAATGACGGTAACGGTGGTGCAGATTTTAATTTAAATGATTTTTCGGGAGCTTTTTTAGCGAGCGGTGTCTATATTTATCGCATAGTAATGTTGGATGAGTTTGATAATGAAAGTGATGAAAAGATAGGTAAATTTGCCGTTGTGAGGTGATATGTATAAGAAAAATGAAATATACACAATATCTAATCTTCTGAGTTTCCTGCGTTTATTAATGGCAATTCCTTTCTGGATACTAATCGGAAATATTAATGAACCCGGTATACGAAATGTTATTGCAGCTTTGGCAATTATCGGTGCATTAACGGATTGGCTTGACGGCTTCATTGCAAGAAAGCGTAACGAAGTTACTGAACTTGGAAAAATTATCGATCCGTTAGCCGATAAAATTGCAATCGGTGCTATTATTATCAGGTTATACATGGTTGGTGAAATACCTGAATATTATTTTTATCTAATAATCGGAAGAGACCTGTTAATATTTATAGGTGGTGTAATTGTATCTAAAATGATTGGTAAAGTTCTTCCATCAAATATTTTAGGTAAAATAACCGTTTCGATGATTGGGATGGTAATATTATTAATAGTTTTGGAAATGAGCCGAAGTTCTTATCTGTTCCAATTCTTTTATTATGGTAGTATAATATTAATTATTGTTTCATTTTTCGCGTATGTTTACCGCGCTGTTGAATACATAAAAAAAGAAAACAATTAATGGTGTTATTCGATAACATAAATTTTAATAAACTAAAATCCGGTTTAAGTAAAACAAGAGATAAGATTGTTAACTCAATTAATGAAAAGATTACAGGCAAAGCAGTAATTGATGAAAACGTAATTGATGAAATCGAAGAAATATTAATTACCTCAGATATTGGTTATGATACTACGGAAAAGATAATTGAAAATGTGCGTGTTGCTTTAAAAGCTGAAAAAGACAGGACACAGTTTAACATTATTAAAACTGTTAAAGATGAGTTAGTATCTGTAATAAGTAACGGCAGCACTAATGAGACGTATAAAGAGGATGATGTTACAATCATATCAAAGCCATACGTAATTTTAATTGTTGGTGTAAATGGAGTAGGGAAGACAACCACAATTGGGAAACTTGCCCATAATTTTCATTCAGGCGGAGCAAAAGTGCTGGTTGGCGCGGTAGATACTTTTAGAGCCGCAGCAGGTGAACAACTTGACATCTGGGCTGAACGCGCAGGTGTTGATATTGTTCAGAAAGAATCCGGAAGCGATCCTTCCTCAGTTGCTTTTGAGACTGTTGATAAAGCAGTTAGGGAGAATTACGATGTAGTATTGATTGATACCGCCGGTAGATTACACAATAAAATAAATTTAATGAATGAATTAGGTAAAATTAAACGTGCGATTAATAAGGTGCTGCCAAATGCTCCACACGATACTTTTTTAATACTTGATGGAACTGTTGGACAAAATGCATTGATACAGGCAGATGAATTTTCGAAAGTTACTGATATTTCCGGTTTAGTTATTACAAAGTTAGATGGAACTGCTAAAGGCGGAGTTGTATTCCAGATATGTAATAAGCAAAGCATTCCAGTTAAATTTATTGGTGTTGGAGAATCAATTGAAGATCTGCAAACATTTAATCCTAAAATATTTGTAGATGCAATTTTTGGAACCGCATAGGTGAACTGATTATGTTAATGAAAAAGCCAAGCCACAGAATTTTCGATTACACACCGCGACATTACAAACCTGAAGATGACAAAACTGAAAGAAGAAAAAGACGACTAGGACTTTCACGCCAAAGGAAATATAAATCCCGCCAGAAAAGTCCGATTATATTTTTAGTTCTTGTTGCAATAATTATTTATTTAATACTAAAATTATCCGGTACTGTATAGTTAAGATTAACTATTAGTTACATAAAATAGGGAATTATTAAGTTTACATAATATACATTATAGGACAAAACAAAGGACGAATATATCAACTCTTAACAATTTTTCTCAAATAGTCAATTTTTTCATCAGGACCGAAAATTACTAAGGTATCTGTTCTCTTCAATTTATAATCAGGATCAGGTGTCATTATTTCCGCTTCTAAATTAACATCTGCTAAAAAATCCTTTTGTTGTTTTATCATTAAAACTTCCAGCCCAAATTCATTTCTTATTTTCAATTCCACAAGTGTTTTACCCATAAACCTTTTAGGCACACCTAATTCGGCAATTGAATATCCTGTAGCCACTTTTGCCGTTTCAGTATGTTTAATTGATTTTAATTCTTTAGAAAGTCCACTGGCAAGGTTTACTTTTAAGCTCTCTCTGTTGTAAATTGAAATCACTTCTTGACGTGTTACAGCTCCTAAAATCTTATTTGGGCTTTCAGGATCAACAACCGGAAATTGATCGAGATTCCATTTACCGAATAAATTAAGCACGTAATCCAGATCATTGTCTTTGCTAATTGTAATAACCTGTGGATTTATAACATCACTTGCAACAATAACATCTTTCAAATGGTCATATTCCGTAATTATCGGGCGTAACTCGGTTTCTGTAATGGTCCCGGTTATTATTCCATCATTATTTACTGTATAAAATGTGTGGTGCGGGCTTTCCATAACCTTGGCAATTAATTCAGGTAAAGGTGTTTTATCCGGAATAAGCTCAATTTCATCTAATTTAGCGTCAGAAACGTGGATGGATCTTAAAAGATTTATTTCTCTTCCTTCCTTAATTTCATACCCTTGTTCTTCAAGATGTTTTATGTGAACCGAACCTTTTAAGATTATTTGAACCATAGTTGTGCTTATAATAACCGCGAGCATTAAAGGAAGTATAAAACTGTATTCCTTAGTCATCTCAAAAATTATCATAATAGCAGAAATAGGAATTGTATTTATTCCACCAAGCATAGCGCCCATCCCGACTAAAACAAAAGTAGTCGTGTCTAAATTTAGTCCCCAAATCGAATTAACCGTAATGGCGAAAAGATAACCAAAGCATGCTCCTAAGAATAAGGATGGCGCAAAAAGTCCTCCGAATCCACCCGAATGAATAATTAATGGAACCAAAACAAATTTCAATATCAATAATATTAAAATAACTTTCCATGTGATGGAACCATCCAAAATTTCATTTATAGCAATATAACCCACACCAAATATTTCTTTGTAAAAGTAACCTGCAACACCAACCAATAAGCCAACGATAACCATTGCAAGCCATTGCGGAATTTTACTGTTAAGAATTTTTGTTCTGAATAAATGTTCAACCGCACTGGAATATCTTATAAACAAAATTGAAAATACCCCCGCAAATAAACCAAGTATAGCATAAAGATATAAAAATGAGTAGCTACCAATCTCTAGCGTGCTGAATAAAAATATTGATTCATTTCCGAGAAAAATTCTTGAAATTGCACTAGCTGTAACAGAAGCTAAAATTAATGCTGAAAAAGTTGGCGCCTGAAAATCATTTAAAAGAACAATTTCTAATGCAAAAAAAACACCGCCTAAAGGTGTATTAAAAATAGCAGCAATTGCTGCACCGGCGCCTGCTGCTGTAAATATACGTACTCGTTGATCTGAAAATCCTGCAAGAAATCCTAACCTGCTTGCCACTCCCCCTCCTATTTGTGCTGCAGGACCTTCGGGTCCGACTGTATTACCTGAACCGATTGAAATTACTGGTGCAATGAAATGAAATATAGTTGTTTTTAATGGTATATAACCGCCGCGCAATGCTACGGCCTTTATAACTTCTGAAACACCTTTTTTCTCAGCGGTTTTAGGTGATATGATTATCATTATGGCCTGTATAAGCATTCCGATTGCTGGCAGTAAAATTACGGCGGCTGTACCAAGGAAGAACAATCCCTCGGCAGTTTGCTTGAAGAAAAGCTGGTTAAAAAAAACAATAGATTCGTGAAAAAATACAGCAGCAAGTCCTGCAGCTATCCCGGTAATAACAGCAAAAACTGTAAATGTTGTATAATCGGGTACAGATAAATTGGCTACCCTTTCTTTAAGGTAAGCACGGAAATTTCTAAATTTTAGATAAGTTCTTTTTAATGATCTATCAATATTTAATTTCAATCTTTCTCTCTAATTAATCGTATTTAAAGAAACCCTCCCCGGTTTTTCTTCCTAATTTGTTTGCTGCAACCAATTTTTTAAGTAATGGGCAAGGTCTGTATTTGGGATCGTTGTATCCATTGTAAAGTACTTCAATTATAGCAAGGCAAACATCCAGCCCAATAAAATCTGCTAAAGTTAATGGTCCCATTGGATGATTCATTCCCAGTTTCATTACGGTATCTATATCTTCCTTAGAAGCTACACCTTCCATAAGAGCAAAAGCAGCTTCGTTTATCATAGGCATCAAAATCCGGTTTGCTACAAAACCTGGATAATCAAACACCTCAACAGGCACTTTACCAAGCTTTTCAGAGAGATCTTTTATTGTATTAAATGTTTCATCACTTGTAGAATATCCCCTGATAATTTCGACCAATTTCATCATCGGAACAGGATTCATAAAGTGCATCCCTATAAATTTATCGGGTCGGTTAGAAACAGATAATTCAGTAATTGAAATAGAAGATGTATTTGATGCAAATATAGAATCCGATTTAATTAATGGCTGTAAAGTATTGAAAATACTTAATTTTACATCTTTGTTTTCAAATATTGCTTCAATAACTAAATCCACATCAATCGGTGTGTTTTCAACTCCAACAATTGGATTAATTCTACTAAGAATAGATTTTTTATCATCTTCAGAAATCTTCTCTTTTTTAATCTGCCTATCAAGATTTTTCGAAATTGTAGCAAGGGCCTTATCTGCTAATTCTATTTTCATTTCCACCAGATTTACTTCAAATCCGTTCATTGAGAAGACGTGGGCTATTCCATTACCCATCGTGCCACCACCGATTACAGCTATTTTTTTAATTTCCATCTTGAATTCTCCCTGTTATTAGTAATTTTTAACAATTAATGCCGATGCTTCCCCACCACCAATGCAGAGTGAAGCTAAACCATAAGTTGAGTTTTGTTTTTTCATTTCATAAATAAGAGTTGTAAGGATCCTTGCTCCACTTGCTCCAATAGGATGACCGATAGCAATCGCTCCCCCGTTAACATTTACTTTGGATGCATCAAGTTCCAATAATTTATTTACTGCAAGTGAAACAACGGCAAATGCCTCATTTATTTCGAAAATGTCCATATCATCTTTTGAAAGATTGGCTTTTTTAAGAACTTTTAATATTGCATCTGCCGGAGCAGTTGTAAACTCTATGGGCGCTTTTGCTGCGGAGGATTGGGCAACAATTTCTACCAAAGGTGTTAACCCAAGATCTTTAGCTTTTTCTTCCTTCATTATCATTAATGCCGCTGCGCCATCGTTTATTGATGAAGCATTTGCTGCTGTTACGACACCATCATTTTCAAAAACTGGTCTAAGCGATGGAATCTTTTCAAATTTTACTTTCCCGGGCTCTTCATCATTTTCAACAATAACTTCATTTTTTCTGCTCTTGATTGTAACAGGAATTATCTCATCTTTAAATTTCCCTGATTCCTGGGCAGCCAGAGCTTTCTTGTATGAGCTGATTGTGAACTCATCTAACTCTTCCCTCTTAAAATTGAAATCACGTGCGCAGGATTCGGCACAGCTTCCCATGTGTATATTGTTATAAACATCCCACAAGCCGTCTTTCACCATTGAATCAATAATTTTTCCGTCACCTAACCTATAACCGGTACGTGCTTTATCCAGTAAATAAGGAGCAGTACTCATACTCTCCTGCCCACCGGCTATTATTACCTCGGCATCTCCAACTAGAATTGCCTGATGTGCCAGCATTACTGCTTTCAATCCGCTTCCACACATTTTATTTATTGTTAGAGTTTCTGTTTTGTTTGGCAGACCGGCATAAATTGCTGCTTGTCTTGCAGGTGCCTGTCCTTGTCCGGCAGTTAAAACATTTCCCATAATAACTTCATCAACAAGGTTTACGTCTATATTTGTATCATCAATAACAGCCTTAATTGCTGCGCTGCCTAACTGTGCTGCAGAAAGTGATGAGAGAACTCCATTAAAAGAACCAACAGGTGTTCTTTTTGCAGAGGTGATAAGTATTTTTTTCATAATTCGCTCACTAATTATTAAT
>JBATTD010000166.1:0-3458 GCA_049670345.1 Ignavibacteriaceae bacterium | reverse complement strand
TCGGTACAACTGCCTCTTCCTTTTTGTCGCAGTTTGAACAACTGCAGGAATAAAATGTCCAGCTAATTACTAAAACCGTAATTGTGAACACTACAAATTTTAGAAATAGTTTCATGACCTCCTCGAGTTGTTATAGATTTCTTTTAAAACTGATTTTGCACCGGCTTTAAGTAAATCTTTTGCGAGTGATTTACCTAATAGAGCCGGATCTTTTTTACTTCCCCGAATCATTTTTCTAAATGTAATAGTTCCATCTAAAGAACCAACCATTGCATCAAGATAAAGCCCGTTCGGTTTAACTTCGGCAAATGCACCAATAGGAACCTGGCAGCCGCCTTCGAGAGTTTTAAGTAAAGATCTTTCTGCAAGTACTGCACAGTAAGTGTCTTCGTGATGAATTTTTTGTAGCAGTTCATCAATGAATAAATTATCCTTACGAATTTCTATTCCCAACGCACCTTGCCCAACAGCGGGCAGCATTAAATCGGTGTTTATGTACGATGATATATACTTTTTCAGTTTTAATCTTTCAACGCCGGCTCTTGCTAATATTATTGCATCCCAATCAGATTTTAAAAACTTTTCTATTCGTGTCTGTACGTTTCCTCTAAGTTCAGCGGTTTTTATATCGGGGCGAAGATGTAATAGCTGACATCTTCTGCGTAATGAACCGGTGGCAACCGTTCCGCCCTCTTTTAGGTTTAATATTGTAATTCCTTTTTTTCTTGCAATCAGTACATCTTCCACACCGTGCCTTTTTGTAACGGCAGAAAGCGTTAAACCGTTTGGTATTTGAGTTTGCAAATCTTTTAAACTGTGTACTGCGAGATCAATCTTTTTTTCCAAAAGTTGTATCTCAAGTTCTTTTGTAAACAGACTTTTATCGCCAATTTTGGAAAGAGAGATATCGAGGATCTTATCACCCTTGGTCTTAATTATTTTAATATCAACAACAATGTTGCGGTTTTTTCTTTCCAGTTCTTTTTTAACAAAATTTGCCTGCCAAATAGCAAGGTCGCTTCCACGTGAACCGATTACTACTTTTGTTTTTTTATTCATTTTATACTTTTACTTTTTTTCTTCTTTGTGTTCGGGTTTATCAATTCCAAACAAACTTTTTATTATTCCCATTTTTGTGGTAGCTTCTTCTGCACCGGTTCCACTCTCATTTATTTTCCTTAGTTCAATTGTTGGATGATGTAGTATTTTATTGATTATTCGTTTTGTTACTATTTCAAGCTTTTCTCTGTCGTCAGAAGAAAATTTATTTATGTTCTTTTCCACTTCTTCGGCTCGTATTTCATCGAAATGATCCCGTAAGTTTTTAATTGTTGGCGCTGATTGTAGAGAGTTGTACCATTCAAAAAATGAATCGAGTTCTTCATCTATTATTTTTTCTACTTTAGGAATTTCATCTTTTCTCTTTGTAACGTTTTGTTCTACAATAATATTAAGCGAATCGATGTCATGGTAAAAGACATATTCAATTTTCCTTGTAGCGGGGTCAATATCTCTTGGAACGGCTATATCCATAAGAACCATTGAAGCAAAACTTCTCTTTTTCATAGCAGATTCAACATCACTTCTGGAAATGATCATTCCTTCTGCACTCGTTGCACTGATTATGATATCAAATTTGTGAAGATGATCTTTAAAAGTATCAAATGGAAACACAGCAGTCTTCAAATCAGCGGCAAGTTTTTCTGCTTTTTCAAAAGTCCTGTTGGTTAATGCAAGCCTGCCTATACCCCTATCTCTTAAATGTTTTGCAGCAATCTCACCAGTTTCACCGGTTCCAATAATTAGCGCTGATTTTTTAGAAAGATTAGAAAATATTTTTTCAATCAATTGAACTGCTGCATAACTTACGGTAACCGCACCTTCACTAATTGCAGTTTCTGATATGGCTCGTTTGCCAACCCTTATTGCCGAATCAAAAACTCGTCTCATTAAAAATCCAGCAAATTTCATTTCCTCCGCAATGGCAAATGCATTTTTTACCTGTTTAAAAATTTGGTTATCGCCAATTAACAGGGAATCAATTCCTGAGATAACAGAAAAAAGATGGTTAAGAGATTCGCGCGAAATAAACGTTTGAAAATTTTCGGGAGATGTGGTTGTTGAGTTCTTATTTTCCGAAATAACGGTTTGAAGCTGCTGATGCGTAATTTGTGAATTGACTGGAATGCCGTATATCTCAGTTCGATTGCAGGTTGAAAGCAGCAAACCTTCTTTGATAAAATTATCTTTAGCTTTTATTATTATTTCACGCACCTCATCATCGCTTAAGTGAAGTGCCTCTCTAAGCTGAACCGGTGCGGTTTTATGATTTATTGATACTGTTAAAAGTTGCATCAAAAATTAGTAGAATGAATGAAAACTACGTGATAAGAAATTTGTTAGTATTGTAGATAATATTGCAATAACAAATCCTGTTATAGAAAGAATAATAAGTTTTTTTCCACGCCATCTGGAAAAGAGCTTTGTAAATATTCCAATTCCGTAAAGCAGCCAAACAAGAGCTGTCCCTATAAGTTTGGGGTCTATAAACGAAAACTCGGGAAATGCCTGCGGCAGCCAGATAACTCCGATTATTATCGCAATGGTTAGAAGAATAAAGCCAAGCACTGCCGAATAGAAACTTAACTTTTCTAAAACTTCAAGATTCGGAAGACGATTGAATATCAGACCAAAGCGATTGTCTTTAAGATCTTTATATAGTGTAAGATATAGAAAACCGTATACTGCAGAAATTGTGAATCCGGAGTAGCCCAACAAAGCATTAATAACATGAATACCAAGCAAATTGTTCTTTAAAACTTCTTTAACTTCAAACTGATCAACAATAAACATGGATGAAATCAGTTGGAATACAAAAGAGATGATAATAATAAATGGTCCTGTTCCTCTTATATCAGTGGCCAATTCCAAAAGGAAGTAAGAAAAGGTAATTGAAAATGCAAGCACGGTAAATATCTCAAATACATTTGTTATTGGCGGATGCTCAAACGCAGATGTCCTAATCAGCAAATAAACTAAGTGCGTGAGTAAAGTGATAAAGATGAAAAGACGTTTTACATTAATAAATTTCTTTTCACCCCTCATAAAATCATAGAAATATACTGAAAATGTTCCCAGGTATAATATGGGAAGAAGAATATTTAGAAAGTGTATAACAGGTATCATCCGAACTTACCTTTAAAAATGACTTGTCGGTCATAAAATAAAAAAATAATCAATTGGAAGCAATACAATTTCTGACTGACAAGTCGTTTATTAGATATTTTCTTTGAAAACTAATTACCACCCAAAATTAACGGTAAACCATCTTTGCCCGATCCTATTACGATAACCTTCGTATTTGGTGAATTTGCAAGTTTTTCGGTGTCTTCAATTCCTTTCCACTTCAACAATTGGTCACTAATGCCTTTTGCAACAATATTTTGGAAATCAGCAAT
>JBATTD010000165.1:0-3068 GCA_049670345.1 Ignavibacteriaceae bacterium | reverse complement strand
CTTTCTAACCACCGCACCATATTCTTCCATTTCCGCAATATTCATCTTCTCGTATGGATCTTTTAAACGATCGTACAATTCCGCCTTCACATATTCACCCCTCTTTCCAGTGGTATGATCCCAGATGTACCACTCAATGTAATGATGCTCCTTAGTATTGATGGAATAACCCATGTATCGCCCGCCATCTGCTGCGACCTTTGGCCTTCGGTGAAATTGACTAAACGCTGCTTTTTTCCAGGGAAGATCTGGATCGCTTAGCAGTGGAACGAAACTGGTACCCTGTACATAATCCGGGACTTCTATTCCGGCCAGTTCACACAGCGACGGAAACATATCTACCAGTTCAGTAATGGCATACGTCTCAATGTCTCTTAATTTTTGGCCTGGATATCGAATGATCATGGGCACTTGCAAGTCGATGTTATAATTTGTCATTTTTCCCCAGCTATTATGTTCACCTAATTTCCAGCCATGGTCACCCCATATAATGATGATTGTATTTTCATAAATCCCCAACTCTTTCAAATGGTTCACCAGATCTCCAACTAATGCATCTATGTAACTCACGCTTGCATAATAACCATGTTTCAAAATGCGTGTGGTATCCTCGCTCATGCGGTACGAAGAGGCTGGATGGCCGATATGGCCAAATCCGTCATAATGTCTTAGTTCATACATGGAGTTCATAGTCCATAGCGGTGCACCTTTTGGGATATCGGGATTGGGTGCTAAAGGAATCGCATCAGGATCATACATGTCCCAATATTTCTTAGGGACAGCAAATGGAAGGTGGGGTCGAAAATATCCGAGCCCGAGGTAGAAGGGCTTGTCCTTTTCAGCAAGTCGGGTAAGTGTTTGTTTGGCGAGTTCCGTCTGGGCACCATCGTAGTAAAGAGTGTCATGGACGTCTGCATCCTCCCATGCCGGGCCTGTATTCCATCCGTCTGCATATCTAATTGGTTGTAACTTCAACAATGAATCTCTCTTGATTTCCTGAGACTTATTCACTTCCTCGCTGATATAAAAAGTCTCACCATCCCTTCCGAGCCATTCGGATCGGACATAACGAGATGGTCGCAAGTCCGGTTCATCCCATGATATGGAATCCGGCATGTAGTTATGGAATATCTTACCGATGTTAACTGTGTAGTAGCCGTACCGGGAAAAATATTGTGGCATGGTGACCGTTTCCGAGTTGATCTCACGGAATTTGTCCCCAAGGTGCCAAACTCGTGTTGAATCAGGTCTCAAGCCTGTCATCAGGCTTGCCCGGGAAGGTGCACATACCGCAGATTGGCAAAATGTTTGTCTGAAGGTCATGCCCTCCTCAGACAAACGATCTAGGTTTGGGGTGATAGCCACCGTATCATCATATGCCCCCAATGTGGGGCGAAGGTCATCAATGGAGATAAACAGAATGTTTGGTCTAACCGTAACAGTAGGATCGCCGCAACTAACAGCAGCAAAAATAAATAGGCAGACAAGCGACAAAAAATGGAGATACTTTTTCATTAGTGTAATAAGATGAACAGTCATTAATTAAAACCCATTGCTGGAAGTAATTACTGCCAACGTTTCGGGCATGCGGCGTACGACACGAATGTGGAGCATGATCGACATACCCATTGTTAGCGGCTTGCTTTAATTATTTTCAAATTTTCCATTCCCTCTTGTTTATTCGATATGTCCATTCATCTTGATTTTCCTTCATTAAATGTTGATGCTTTAACTCCGTTATTCTTATCCCACCGATTTTCTCGACAGCTTTCTGAGAACGGATATTTTCCTTGCCGATATAGAAAATAATATCTTCTACTGTTTCAAAAGCATATTCAATCATCAACCTCTTCATTGATTTATTAAATTTTCCACCCCAATAGTTTCTGCATAAAAATGACCAACCAATTTCAATTGCGTTTTCTACATTCTTAACTGGTTTGAACCTTGTGCTTCCGATTATTTTGTCATTTGACTTATCAATGATAATTAGAGCCCCCCTTGATTTTATAGAGTCCTTGAAAAATTCGGAATAAATATCTTTCCTATGTCTATCATGGCAGGGGTGCTGTTTCCAAATCAAAGGGTCTTTTGCTATTTCATATAGTGGTTCAAAATCACTTTCCTTAAGCGGTCTCAAAATGATTAATTCGTTTTCTAAAATTGGTTGTATATCTAGAATCATTTTCTTATCGTTTGGCTTCATTTCAATGAAGATTGATTACATCAATTCTAATTATTTGATTTGTTATATCCTCTATATTTTCCTCGCAACAACAACTACGGTTTTCATATTCTCAACAACACCGCTGCCTTCGTTTATTGCTTCGAGGAAGATAATATAAATTCCTATACGCAATGCGTCACCGGAATCATCTCTTCCATCGAAAATAACTGAGCCGGAAGAACCACTTGGCTGATTATTCAACAATGTTCTCACTAATCTTCCTTTGCTGTCGAAGATTTTAATTCTTACTTCGGAAGTTGCCTGAGTTAAATTATAATTAATAATTGTAAAATCTTCAAACCCGTCGTTATCAGGAGAAAACGGATTTGGCGATACGGAAATATTAGATTCGCCATTTAAGTTATCTGTAAAGATACTGTTTTGCGCTGTTGGTGTACCGCCAAGAGGATTTGTGGAACTGCTCCAATTACTTTCATCATTTGCGCTAAGTTTAGGATTGATCCTCTCAAGTGAAATATTTTTTGATAATGCGAAATTATCGTTGTGCCATTTATCCGAGTACCAAACAGAATCGATAACATTTCCCTTTACATCTTTAAGTAATGTTAATTCTCCGCTGTTCACTAATCCAAGACTTGAGACATCTAAAATTGAGATAAGTGCCGATTCATCTAAAAAATATTTTTCAATTACAAGAGAATCAGCCGCAAGTACAAAATAGGAGTTTGGAGGAACATCAAATGAAGTTTGTGCGAGTTTAGAGAAATTATCATTTTCATCTTCAATCCTCCATCCACCTATGTTTACTGGCTCTTCACTTAAGTTAAGAAATTCAACAAACTCACCGTTATCATCATCGGGTTCAAACATTATTTCGTTT
>JBATTD010000164.1:0-6817 GCA_049670345.1 Ignavibacteriaceae bacterium | reverse complement strand
CGTTAGTGGAGGATTGGATAGCTGCGTAACTACAGCAATCGCAGAGCAAGAATATGAAATTGCGTTGGCTCATTTTAATTATGGACAGAAAACTGAAAAGCGTGAGTTAAAAGCTTTTAACGAAATCGCAGATTATTATAATGTTGATAAAAGATTGATTATTGATTATTCTCATCTTTCAAAAATCGGCGGTTCATCTTTAACAGATAAGAACATTGAAATCTCACAAGCTGATTTGATAAGTAGAGAGATACCAACATCGTATGTGCCTTTCAGGAATGCAAATATACTTTCTGCTTGTGTTAGCTGGGCAGAAGTGTTAAAAGCTGAAGCAGTTTTTGTTGGTGCAGTATTTGAAGATTCATCCGGTTACCCGGATTGCAGATCATCATTTTTTGAAGCATTTGAAAAGATGATTGATCTTGGGACAAAACCGGAAACATCAATAAAAATTGTTACACCAATTATTCATTTGTCAAAAGCAGAGATAATAAAAAAAGGGGTGGAACTTAAAGCGCCAATTCATTTAACGTGGTCTTGTTATCAAAACGAAGATAAGGCCTGCGGAGTTTGTGACAGCTGTGCATTTAGATTAAGAGGATTTCAGCAGGTAGGGATTGAAGACCCGATAACATATAAAGTTAAACTGGATTATTTAGTTAATAAATATTAGTGTTATTAGATTTTACCATCATTCTGAGAGAAGCGAAGAATCTCATTTTTTACTAAAAATAGATTCTCCATTACACTACTCCTCACTACCAGGGAGATGGTCAATTAAGAATGACAATTTGCGATGATCATTAAATACGAGTTTATAAAATAGGAGAAGACAATGGAAGACAAAATAAAACTTCTGGAAACATTCGAAAATGAATTTCCAAACAGAGATTATACAATAATTCATACCGCGCCTGAGTTTACATCGCTCTGCCCTAAAACCGGACATCCCGATTTTGCAACAATCGAGATTGATTATATACCCGATAAACTTTGCATTGAATTAAAGTCTTTAAAATTGTATTTAAATTCTTACAGGAATGACGGTGTTTATTTTGAAAGTGTTACAAACAGAATACTTGATGAGCTTGTTAAAGTGTGCAGCCCGCGCTACATGCTGGTTACTGCCGAATTTAATGTCCGCGGTGGAATTTCATCAGTGATAGAAGCAGAATACAAAAGTGAAGATATTTGGGGTGATGAAACATTTAATTAAACAACTAATTAATTTCAGTTGATGAGTACTGCTAAAACAATAGCGAGCCGTTTCTTAAAAAGAAAAGAACAATTGTTCAATCAGCATCTTGAACAAATTGATTCTTTTAACTTTAGTGTTGAATACAGTTTGCTGGTAGAAGAATTTATTCGTACGCTTGCCGGTTCGAAGAAGTACAAATTTATACTTGCATCTGCAGGAAGTTTTAGCCGAAGAGAACTTTCACCTTATTCCGATATTGATTTAATCTTTATTGCTAATTCGGTTGAAGAAAACGAAAAAGATATTTCCGAACTGGTTAAGATTTTTTGGGACAGCGGAATTGAAGTATCTCATACAGTAAGAGATTTTGACGATATTGATAAATATTTACTTGCCGATCTTCACACATTTACTCAATTTTTCGAGACACGTTACCTGCTTGGTTCAAATACGGTTTATAAAAACTGGAACAAAACGTTACTCTGCACATTAACTGATGAAATTAGAGTGAAACTTTTAAATGCATTGTTTGAAGATTTTAATTTGAGGTACGATAAATATGGTGATTCCCCCAAAGTGCTTGAGCCGAATGTTAAACTTTCCGCCGGGGGTTTAAGAGATTTTCAGGCAGTTGAGTGGATGTATATCTTTAAAAATAAAACTATGCTGGAAAAACAATACGAAACCACACAAGCCGAAGAATTTATTCACAGTTTATTAGAAGAAAATATTACCTCGAAAGAGGAATGTAAGAGATTATTAGATAGTTACAAGCTGATACTGAATATAAGAAACCTTCTGCATTTAAGTACAAGACAAAAAACCGATCGATTTGAGTTTGCATCACAAATAAAAATTGCTGAAGTATTTGGTTACGATGAGTCGAATTTAACTCAGTTTATGCGTAAATATTTTGAAGCTTCGAATGCGCTTAACCGTTTTTCAAAATCGATGATAAAAAAATACACCGAAGAAATAACCAAACCAATTCCTTCTTCGCTGGCAATTGTACTCGATGACGATTTTAAACTCACAGGAAAAATCATTTCCTATCAGGCAAACAGCAGTTTATCGTTTTCCAATATTCTCAGAGCTTTTTATTACCGTGGACTTTATTCAGCACGGTTTGAAGAGAGTTTAAGAATGGCAATAATTAAATTTGTAGAGAGCACTGACAATCTAACAGTAAATGAAAATGTTTCTTCTGTTTTTTTCAGAGAAGTAATGAAACTCCCTAAAAACGTTGGCCTGACTCTCTCAGCTATGAATGAACTTGGTGTCCTTGGAGTTTTCATGCCTGAGTTTGCTGAGTTAAACGGATTCTTACAACACGGTGTTTATCATTGTTACACAACCGATGAACATACTTTAATGACCATCAAAAATCTTGAGAAACTGGAGTACAACTCATCAAGACTTGGTAAAATATTTCACAAACAAACTGATAGAGAGATACTCTTGCTGGCTTTGCTTTTTCACGATATTGCCAAACCAATTGATATTGCCGGGCATGAAATTATAGGTGCCGAAATGGCTTCCTCCATAATGTTCAGATTAGGCTACAGCGAAGAGGAAATTGAAACAGTTTCTTTCCTGGTAAAAAATCATCTTGTAATGGAACAGATAGCTTTTCGGAGGAACTTAAGCGATCCGGAAACATTAAATAATTTCACTTCCATTTTCAGCACTGTTAAAGAACTTGACCTACTTTATTTACTCACTTATGCTGATCTTTCCGCAGTTAATCCGGCTGTATGGACGAACTGGAAAAGCGATTTGCTTGAAGAACTTTATCAGAAAAGTTATGCTATGCTTAAAAAACAAATTTCAGGAGAAGAACTTTTAATCTCAAGCACATCAGTTGTTCCCAAAGAGATATCGAAACATTCTGAAGAAATAACGGAAACCCATGCCAGAGAGCACATCGATTCTATAAACGACATTGGTTATACCCAGCAATTTTCCGTAAAAGAGATTGCTAAACATATTGAAGGTATACGTAAAGGAACTAATATGACCATTCTGTTCAAAAAGCAAAATGGATTTACAAATATCACAATAGTTACAAAAGATTTTTCATCTCTTCTCTCAAAAATCTGCGGTGTGTTTGCAGTTAATGATGTAAACATACAGGACGCTAAAATATTTACACGGAAAGATGGTATTGTTATCGATACATTTAACGTAACGGATTTCAGATCCCATCAAAAAATTGAAGAAGAAAGATATAAGAAAATTGAAGGGGATCTTAAAAGAGTTATTGCCGGTTTATTACAGTTAAATAAAGAAGTGGCATCAATGAAATCCAAATGGTGGAGAATTGAAAGTAAATTTTTTAAACGAACAGGACAGGTGAAAATTGTTTTTGAAAAACATGAAAAGTACACTATCATCGATGTCTTCTCCCCTGACCGGCTGGGCTTTCTTTTCCAGGTTACCAACAAAATGAATGAACTTGGATTGAACATTTACTTTGCAAAAATTTCTACCCGCGGTGATGATATAGTGGATTCATTTTATGTTTTGGATAGAAATCGTAATAAAATCTCACCCAACGATTATGAATTTATTAAATCGGAATTAAAGTCAACAATCTCTCAAATTTTATAAATTATTTTAATGAAACGAGCATGAAGAAAACATTTACTCAGAAGAAAATGATTATAATGCGAGTTACATCTGGCAAAAACAATAAATTATAAGCAGATGAATAACAATAAAGCTATTGGCATTTTTGATTCTGGAATTGGCGGATTAACCGTAGTTAAAAGATTTGCTGCAAATCTACCCAACGAAAGTATTATTTATTTCGGAGATACTGCACGTGTACCTTATGGTTCAAAATCCAACTCTACCGTTATCGAATACTCAATTCAGAATACAAATTTTTTGTTAAACAGAAGCGTTAAAGTGATTGTGGTTGCTTGTAACACAGCTTCATCCGTTGCTATTTCGGCATTGAAAGAGAAATTTGATTTGCCGGTTATTGGTATGATAGAACCGGGTGCGGAAATGGCTGTAAGAAAAACAAAAAATAATAAAATTGGTGTTATTGGGACAAGATCAACAATCGGTAATAAAGCATATTCGAAAGAGATAAAAAAAATTAACGCAACAATAGAAGTATATGAAAAAGCATGTCCGCTTTTTGTTCCGCTTGCAGAAGAAGGATGGATAGATCATCAGGCAACTATTGAAATAGCAGAAGATTATTTAAGTGAATTTCGCAAATTAAATATCGATACTCTTGTACTTGGCTGTACACACTATCCCATTCTTTCAAAGGTAATTCAAAAAGTAATGGGAAAAAATGTAACATTAATCGATTCGGGTATAGCTTCTGCTGAAGTAGTTAAAAAAGAATTGAAACAAATAAATTTAGAAAACAATTCTTCTGAAAAAGGAATGAGTGAGTTTTATGTTAGCGATATTCCCACTACCTTTAAGTCGGTAGCCGAATTATTTTTAGGACGCCAAATATCCGATGTACATAAAGTTGATCTCGATACATTTTGGCATAGTTGATATACTTTTTGTAAGTGTTCATGAAAATCAATGAAAGTTGATTACTTGCTTCAAGAAATTTTTTCATCACAAATTTCAAACTTGTCAATCAATTCTGTTCTTCCACTCATTTTGTTCTTACTGCTTTCTTTGAGAATAGTACAACAATTTTAAAGCAAGCTATTTCTGATCAAAATTCTTTAATTATGAAAATATTTTGCGTTTTATACTTAAAATAAAGCGATACTGAATAATTGTGATTTATATCAATTTAGTTTCGAAACTTTTTTAAATCTGAAACATCTTACCTGGTGCAATTAAAAACAGAAAGAAAGGATAATAAAATAATGAAAAACATTGTTGAAGGAACCGATCTGAATTTTGAGCAGGAAGTACTGCAATCGGATACTCCGGTTTTAGTTGATTTTTGGGCTCCATGGTGCGGACCATGTAGAATGGTTGCGCCTGTTGTGGAAGAAATTGCAAATGAATATCTCGGTAAAATTAAAGTTGTAAAACTTAATACAGATGAACATCAAAACACCGCTATGACTTACGGAATAAGAAGCATCCCGACTCTTGGGATTTTTAAAGACGGACAGGTGGTTGATTCAGTTATCGGTGCTGTACCGAAGCAACATTTGGAAGAAAAGATTAAACCTCACATAGTAAGTGTAAATTAATCTTAATTAAATCGGTTGTTAAAAAGGGCAGAAGTGATTCTGCCCTTTTATTTTTTAAACGTATCACTTGCTTCAATATCAAAAAGTAATGGGGATTATGATTTACTTTTTCATGACATCAATATCACCACCTGATGTATGAGCATTAAATTCCATTCCGCCGTTATTAAGATCTGCAACTATTTTATGACCAGATAATTTAGTTGCATTGTTCATAGTTAGATTGCAGCTTACATCACCGCCAGACGTTGATAACTCCATTGAAGCATCAAAATCAGCAGGGAGTTCAACCCGAATATCTCCACCGGATGTGGACAGATCGATCCCAAGGTTTGGGCCAAAGTAGTTCAAATTAATATCACCTCCGGATGTATGTGCAACTATTTCAGTTCCTCCACAAATCAGCTTAATATCTCCGCCGGATGTTGAAACATCAAGATTGCCCTCAACTCTCTCTGCCCATACGTCTCCTCCGGATGTGTGCAACTTTGCTGTACCGTTCACTCCTCCAAGTTTGATATCCCCGCCGGATGTTGAAACATCAACATTAAAATTGGCGGGAACTTTAATCTCATATTTCAGGTTAATTCCTGAAAACCAGCTGAATAATGAACCATCTTTATCTGCAATAATTTCAACCAGGTTATCATCATTATTAAACTCAAAAGACATTCTCTCCTCTGCATCGTCATCGCCCAAAATTTTTATATACACTTTTGATTCATCCCAATAAGTTACTTCAACATCGCCTGTTGGTGTTTTTACTTTTAATTGCTTGCCTGGATTTATTGGAAATGTTTTTTCATGGAGAACCTTAAGATCATCCGCAAATGTTATTGCGCCTGAACTTGCGGCCCCTAAAAACAAATATGAAAAAAGAGTCACAAATAGTAATGCAAAAAGATGTTTATTAACCATTATTATTCCTTTCATATGCTTATAATTTTAAATTAAGGTCATATGGAACTCGTCCCGCCCAGGCGGGACTCGTTTCAAAAATTAAGTTTGAAATTTTAGACTCGCTAACTTGATAAATAGTTACTTAAAATTAAAAATGATTTAATATTTAAATTAACTTCTGTTAGATTAAAACATCACTTTTTTAAGAATTTTGTACTATTGCATTATTGGTATTAAATGAGTGTTGAAACTCAAATTATCTTAATGTAATCTGATTATTAAAATAATGAGCCTTTTAAGCACAAAACACCTTAGTATTATTAATTATCCACAGGAAGATGACAATGAGATTTGACAGAACTATTTCAGTAATTGTTGCTACATCCGCCCTTCTACTTGGTTTTTTAACATTTGTTAATTCTCCTGAAGAAGTAGGAACAGTTCGGGGCAAAAATATATCGGGTGCATACGATGCATTAAATTTCTGGACAATGGCACGAGCTTATCCAAATGATGATATCCCCAATATTGC
>JBATTD010000163.1:0-1680 GCA_049670345.1 Ignavibacteriaceae bacterium | reverse complement strand
CCGGCAAGTACGTAAGATGATAAGGATAGCAATTCGATTGAAATATAGATAAGTATCAAATCTGAAGCTGACGACATAAAGAACATCCCAAGTATCATCCCAAACATTAAAGTGTAGTATTCACCAAGTCGATCATTTGCAGATTTAATTTCGGAAGAACTCATTGAGAAAAATATTACAAACACTGAAGCAACAAGAACTATGATCTTAAAGAAAGAACCAAAGTTATCTGCGGCAAACATTCCTGACGAAGATGAAGTTTTGAACGCAAACTCTGCCGTTCCAAACTGCTGTATTACAAAAACACCTGCTATCGCGATACCGAGTAATGATATGTAAGGCAGAATCCTTTTACTTTTTGGTGAGATCAGATCAACAAGCACTATCAATACCAAAGTAGCGGCTATGGCAATTTCAGGTTTGATGAAAATTAAATCAGAAATTATGTTATTTATATTCAAATCAGTTCAGATATATTTAATTATTAAAAACTAACAAGCGAACTATAATAAACCTGTACATCCTGCATAAACTGAACCATTGTATTAACTGAGGTGTTCATTAAATCGAGCATAGCCGAGGGATAAACACCAAGGAAGATTACAATTATGCTTAATGGAGCTAACATTGCATATTCTCTTAGGTCAAGGTCTCTAATACCTTCCCATTTTTCATTGAACTTACCTAAGTAAACTCTCTGCAGTGCCCACAACATGTAGCCTGCACCAAGTAATATTCCGGCAGTTGATATAACTGTTATTACTCTTATTAGGGGTTCAGCAAAAGCTCCGAGGAATACAAATGCTTCAGAAATGAACCCGCTTAAACCGGGTAAACCAATTGCAGCGAAAAATGCTACTGTAACAAAACCTGTGTAAGCAGGCATCTTCAAACCTAATCCACCTAAATCATCAAGCATTCTTGTGTGTGTACGATCGTAAATAACTCCTACAATAAGGAAGAGCATTGAGGTGATTATACCATGGTTAAACATCTGGAACACAGCACCGGAAACTCCCAAAGTATTTAATGATGCCATTCCCAACAACACATAACCCATATGCGATACGGATGAATATGCAATCAGTTTTTTGAAATCGCGTTGAGCCATTGCACACAATGCACCGTAAATGATGTTTATCATTCCAAACAGTGCTATGTACCAAATTAACTGCTGTGTAATTTCGGGAAAGATCGGAAAGCTTACTCTCAGAATTCCATATGTACCCATTTTAAGAAGTACTCCGGCAAGTATAACTGAAATAGGCGTAGGTGCTTCTACGTGTGCATCGGGAAGCCACGTGTGGAAGGGGAACATTGGAATTTTAATTGCAAACCCTGCAAACAGTGCAATATAAGCTATCAGTCGTAAGTTTGATGGATTTAGAGGTGATAAAATTCCCGTTTCGGTAGCGTTATTGGGATCCATCATTGCTAATAAATTAAATGTAAAAGCCCGTGTTCCGTCTGCAAGAACTTCTGTGGTGCTGAAGTATAATCCAATCATTACAATCAGGATAAAGATGCTGCCAAGTAAAGTATAGATGAAAAACTTTATCGCTGCATATTCACGTCTTGGTCCGCCCCAAACTCCTATTAGGAAATACATAGGAAGAAGCATCAGTTCCCAGAATATAAAGAAAAGGAAGAAGTCTAAAGAAACAAAAACTCCCATCATTC
>JBATTD010000162.1:0-5737 GCA_049670345.1 Ignavibacteriaceae bacterium | reverse complement strand
CTGTAGTATAAGGATTCTTATACCATACAACTTTGCTTGTACCTGGCACTATTACATCGATCATTTCGTCTCCATCTAAGTCTGAAACAGCGAATACTCTGGGTCCGTCCAAGTTGGCGTCAATGGTATCTTTAGTCCAATTAGTATCCGGGAGATTATTTTTATACCATACAACATCATCCGCAAAAAATCCAGCTGCAATTACGTCCATTGTATAATCTCCATCGACATCTGCAATACGTGGATCAACACATCCGAGCAAGTTTGTGTCGATTATATGTTTAGTCCATATTGGATGATCATTTTTATACCATACAACATCACTTCCGTTATAATATGGTCCACCAGTCGTTGCCACTAAATCCATTTTACCATCACCATCAATGTCTCCGATATTTAAACCAAAAGCACTAATAAGACTATCATCAATAGTATCTTTTGTCCACGTGAGTCCATTGTTTTCATTTCTAAACCAAACAACTTTATTTTCCCTGGGCATAGTTGCTGCTACATCAAGGAGTCCATCACCGTCAATATCTATTACCTTTAGCGATGCATAAATACCTGAACCTGATTCGATGGTGTGTTCAAGCCAATTAGGGTGATTGTTCTCATACCATACAACATCACCTCCATTTAATGCACCAGCAGTTACTACATCAAGTGTATCATCGCCGTCGATATCTGCAATACAGAAATAATCAGCATTATCCGTGTTTTCATCTATGATATGTTGAGTCCAGGTCGGGTGATTATTTTCATACCAAACCATTTTACCCGCTGAATATAAGCAGGCTACTACATCAAGTGTACTATCGCCGTCCATATCGCCACTATACGCAACAGTCGCATAAACATCATCTATGGTATGTTCAATCCAATTAGGAAAATTATTCTGATACAAAATAAGTTCTTTTCCATAATAATTTGTTACTACCAAATCCAGTTTTGTATCACCAGCCATATCAGCAACATCTACCGTTACAGCTGTACTAATATTATCATCAATAATATACTTTTGCCACTGCCCGTAGGTTGGTGTTAAAATTCCTATAAAATTTATTAACAAAACAACTGTAAAATACTTTTTCATAATAAGTCTCCTTAATTATTTTTAATGATAATAGGCATATAAAAAATATCTTTTCAGCATAGAAGTTGGATAATTGTTACTTAGTTTTCTTATACTTCACTACAATTGTGCTATTGGTTTGCTTTTAATATGGAAGTTATTTCAAACAGAGGGAGGCAAACCTAAACATAAACATTAAAAAGTATACCAAATAATTATATGTCTTAATTCTACGTATAACGTATTGTAATTTAATGAGTTAAGGATTTAGAGTTTTTTACTGTTATTAGAACAAGGGGGGAAGTTTCGCAATAAATTTTGGGGATAATTTTAAAAAAATATCAGAGATATTTAAAAACCAGCGAGATTAACTTTATTTTTAACTTTTTTATTACTTATACGAAAGAACAAGGGAGAAATGCTATCGCAAAATTTTGCGAATAATACATTATAAGATGTTTGTATTTATATAAAGTTGAAAGCACATAACATTAGTATATCCAAGTACTCATAATTCATACAACCGAGCCCCGATTTATTTTTCAACAAATTTTTCATTGTCTAAAAAATTCATCTGCTGCAATAGATCTTGGAAACGTGGATCATCACGCAGGTTATCCCAATCCCTGCTTACACCAAGATTAACCAAATGTGGATCTCGTTCCTCAAAAGACTTCTTTAGCCATTTTATGGCAGGATTTTTCTTTCCTGCATAAGCATAAAATCTCGCAATCCATATAGGCTGAATATTGGTTTGCTTCGAAGTTTCCTTCATCTTTTCTGCTGCGAGATTCATTGCCCCTTGATAACCAGCCTCGGCATAGCCGAGCGCTAAAAGATTAGTGATTTCATTTTTTCCCGCTGCAGTAAAATACCTTTTAGCTTCTTCCAGGGCTTTATCATACATTTGTTTTTGGTGATAGCAAATCCAAAGGTATCGGTGTGCCAATGGATAGTTTGGTTCTATTCTAAGTATTGCACGGAGCTTCACTATAGCGTCATCATACTTACACAAGTGTAACAAATGCGCAACAAAAAAACCCTGAGAAAAGAAATTGATTGGATCCAACTCCAGGCCTCGTTTAACCTCTTCCGACGCTTCCTCATCACGTTTCATTGCCTGTAAGAAAGTTGAGTAAAATAAGTGGGCATCAGCGTAGTTAGGATTAAGCTGGATTGCCTTTCGGAACTCCCTCTCTGCACCGTTCCAGTCCCAATCATAGTAACTTTTGATTCTAGCCAATACATCATGAGCTTCTTCCAAAGAATCATCCAGCTCAAGAGCCCTGAATACGGCGGACTTTGCTTTCTGAATCGATTCCTTTGGAGGTGAGACTTCCCAGTAGGTCCGGGTAAACCAGACCTCCGAGATGCCCACGTATGCCAGAGCAAAATTCGGATCTTTATCAAGGGCTAGATGGAAGTATTCAAGCGCTTTGTCGAAATGCTCTGGTGAAAGTTTGTAAAAATGAAAGCAGCCCTTTAAATAGTTATCGTATGGTTCCGGATTGATCGGGCGAATCCAGGCAAATCGTTTCTCTTCCTGTTGTGTAAGGGTTACCCTAATCTCTTTTGCAATTGCTCGCACTAACTCACCCTGCAAAATCATTACGTCCTGAAGATCACGTTCATAGCTTTCCGCCCACAGGTGAGTGTCTGTTGCAGCGTGAATTAACTGTACCGTTATTTGTACTCTTTTTCCTTCTCGTAACACTGAACCTTCCACAACTGCATCTACATTTAGTTCATCAGCAATTTCCGGCAAAGACTTATCGGTTGTCTTATAACACATAATTGAAGTACGCGAGATTATCTTCAAGGTTCGAATTTTTGCTAAATCAGTTATCAGGGCGTCGGTCATTCCATCTGTGAAATACTCTTGCTCAGGATCGTTGGAGAGATTCACTAGCGGCAATACTGCTAGTGATTGGATGGGTTTCTCTCCTGGCTGAATCTTTTGTTGGAGCCCTGAAACACTAATCATATGACTAGGAACTTTAACCGCAGGATGTCTCAGATCCATAAGTAACTCCCTCATATGTGTGTATCGTTTGTCGAGGGTCTTCGCATTGGCTTTAATCACAATCCTTTCTAATTTCATAGGTACATCTGTTCTAAGACCAGTCATCGGCTCCGGATCTTCATTCAAGATTGAATATATAACTGCCTGGTCATATTCTCCCTCAAACGGTCTCTTATTAGTTAACATCTCATACATTACAACGCCAAGTGACCAGATATCTGTTCGAAAGTCAATCATCTTTCCTTTAATTTGTTCAGGGGACATATAAGACACCGTTCCCATCGTACTTTTGGGCTGAGCTATCTTATAGGTACTTAGTAGTTTTGAAAGACCAAAATCAATTATCTTTACTGTGCTATCTTCGTCTATCATTATGTTTGCAGGCTTAATATCTTTATGAATGATCCCCTTTCGGTGTGCCTTGATTAGTCCTTCTGCAATTTGAATAGCGATGTCAACCACTTCCTTAATAGGTATCTGCCCTCTTGAAATCTTCTCACGTAATGTTTCACCCTTATAATATGCCATGGAGATGAACATCCTGCCGTCATCACTTTCGTCAATCTCATAAATTGTTGATATATTTTGATGATCAAGTGATGATGCGGTTTGAGCTTCAAATATAAATTGTTCATTTGCAAATTTATCGCGGGTTAAAACCGGTGAAATGAATTTAAGAGCAACCGGACGTTTTAGATTATTGTCCTCCGCTTTATAAACTATTCCCATTCCTCCTTCACCGAGTTTTTCGAGAATTTTATAATGGGATATAGTTGTTCCTATCATTTTGCACTCAAATAAATAGTGTTTATAAATGTTAAATAATACACAAATTGTATCTATACAGACTTACTATTTATTATTTATTTAGGTCTAGTAATCCCTAATTTATTCATTTTTGCCCGGAGAGTTTGTTCAAGAACGTCCAACGTTCGGGCTGCTTTATTTTGATTCCAATCATTTTCTTCTAAAGCTCTCAGGATTAAATCTTTTTCAATTTCTTGCAAAGATCCTTTAAGAGATTCAACTTTAATAATTTTTTGAGTTGCAATAAATTCATCAATCTCTTTCACAAGGTTTTTAGGTAAAACAGAAACATCCAAAATCTCTATAGTTTGTGGTGCAAGGGTAACAAGTCTTTCAACAAAATTTTCAAGTTCGCGTATGTTACCTGCCCAATGTTTAGACTTCAAATATTCGAGTATATATCTATGAAAACATTCAATTCGCTTATTTTGTTCTTTGGCAAATTTATTAAGGAAAAAATTAGCCAACAGTGGAATATCTGTTTTTCTCTCATCGAGTGGTGGAACATAAATCGGGTAAACCATCAAACGAAAATATAAATCCTCACGGAATTCTTGCTGTTCAACAAGTTTTGATAGCGATAAACTTGATGCAGAAATAATCCGCACATCTGCTTTTATCTTTCTGTTACTCCCTACCGGTCGTACCTCGCCTTCTTGCAAAACACGCAGTAATTTTGATTGCATTTCCATAGAGAGGTTGTTTACTTCATCCATAAATAAAGTGCCTTTGTGCGCCCCAACAATTAATCCTGAACGGTCACGATTTGCGCCGGTAAATGCACCTTTAACGTGACCGAATAATTCACTTTCCATCAGATTCTGGGGTATCGCTCCGCAGTCAATTGCCACTAAGGGATGTTCTGAACGAGAACTTAAATTATGGATAGCTCTTGCTATCAATTCTTTACCGGTACCGGATTGACCCTCAAGAACAACGCGTACATCACACTTGGCTGCCGCTTCTATGCTCTGTAACATCTCTAAAAACGTTTTACTTTTTCCCAGCAAACCAAATTGCCTATATTTGTAAAGAATTGACTCATCGGATAAAGGTACGTTAAAGTATTCTTGTATTTTTTGAACACTGCTTATATGGGGAGCTGATATATCAGATATTCTTTCTAATAATTTAAGAGAGTTTTCATCATACTTGGAATATTTACCTTTGTTAATAACTATTATATATCCAATAGTACTACCTCGATACTGTAATGGAACACACATTGCTGATTTCACCGTAATATCTTCAAATAGATCGTCACTAAATCGTGAATCATTTTTCAAGTCAGTGCTCAAAAAAGATTTTTTATTTTTCATTGCCCAACCGATGATGTTTGTCTGAGCAAGCTGGTATTGCTCTTTATCAATACCTTTCTCTTCCTTTATAACCGTTTTGAGCGTTTCTTGAGTTCGCGGATTTATCATTACTATCGAAGCAACTTCTGAATTGAACATTGCGGCAGTTTTAGTTGAAATAACGCGGAGAATTTCGGAAAAGTTGGTTTGCTGACTAAGAATAGATGCTAACTCAAATAGGTTTTCTTGTTTTTCATAATTATTCATAAACCGTTATAGCCTTATCTAATTCTCACTTTTTATAATATGCCCTGGCGAAAAGGTCTCTCGTTTTTGAGATCACAACTGTAGGAAGTTACTTCATGTAGAGTTCCCACGCGATACGATCCGGATCCTTAAATGCCACATACTTTTTACCAAGCGTTTCATCAATCTTTATACCTGTATTCTCTATATGTTCATCTGCAAGGGCTTTGGCGCCCCGCTCAAGCTCAGCCTGGTCCTCACAGGTTAGCGCGATGTGATCCAACCCGACTC
>JBATTD010000161.1:0-1688 GCA_049670345.1 Ignavibacteriaceae bacterium | reverse complement strand
TATTAATAAAACAGCAAGACACTCACCTGCCTGTTTTTAATACACTGGAGTTACACGCCAAAGCCGCGGTGGAGTTTGCCTTACGCTAACATTTTAGATGTCCTGATAACTCAAGAATTAATTTTTGTAAGTTTAAAACTATTATTCTCATTTAAAAAACGGAGAAAAAACAATGGGTAAAAAAGTCGAAGTCGCTGGAATAATTGGGCCAATCTGGTTTATGGGATGGTTGTTTACTCTCGGATTTCTTAAAGTATCATTCTTTAAAGGATTGCTGGCATTATTTATCTGGCCCTATTATATAGGTGATTTTCTTTCTTCTTCTGTGTTGAAGTAAGTAAGTAATAGTCTATTAATTTATTACGCAGATAAAAATTAAAACTATTGGTATGATCGGCGGTAACGGGATTCCCTGTCAAGCAGAGAATGACACAAAATTCTAATGTAATTTCCCCAAAAGACTGTCATTCCCTCGCAAGAGGGAATTTCTTTCGTCTTTTGTTTATCATCTCCCGTCTTACGTATCACTCCTGCCCGCCGTAATAAAATGTAGCAGTTATCCAATTCTTTCGTTTTCCTTCTCACGTTTTACTTCTATCGTTTCCACCCCGCAAAAGGCAACTCCCAATTTTGACTAAAATGCACTATTTAGAGGATTAATTAGTTAATGGCACGTAATTTGTCTAAGTTTGGAGTCTCCGGAAATAGTCCGGTTTTTTTTATTTATTATTTATTAGAGGTTCTAAGTGAGCACTAAGTTATTTGTGGGTTCTCTCCCCTGGTCGGTTAACGACGAAGAGCTAAAGGAAACATTTGAAAAACATGGTCCTGTAATTTCCGCTAAGGTTATTGAAGACCGCGAAACGAGAAGATCCAGAGGTTTTGGATTTGTTGAGATGGAGAGTTCTTCAGATGCAACTAATGCTATATCAGCATTAAATGATTCGGAATTAAATGGAAGAAATATTGTTGTTAATGAAGCTAAATCACGCGACTAATTAATTATTCTGTTCTGATTTCTGAGAGGCGTCTTTATGACGCCTTTCTTTTTTTTAAAGCTGTCATCCCGAACCTGGCCGGCAGGGCGGATTGAAGAAATGCGTGAGAGTGATTAAGTTTGATCTGCTTATAAGTCATAAAAATAATTGCAGTCATCAAATTATATGAAAAAAATCTTTCTCTCCCTGACAATAATAATCTCACTCCTCCTGCAGACTGCCTGCACTAACACACCACAACCGGTAAGTGCTGAAAACGGCATGGTTGTTTCAGCAAGCTCCTATGCTTCAAAAGTTGGAGTAGAAATTCTGAAAAAAGGCGGCAATGCTGTTGATGCTGCTGTTGCTGTTGGCTTTGCACTTGCTGTTACGTATCCCTATGCCGGGAATATCGGCGGCGGCGGATTTATGGTTATTCATCTCGCGGAAGGAAAAAATATAACAATAGACTTTCGTGAAAAAGCTCCGCTCGCTGCACACAGAGATATGTATTTAAACGAAGCCGGTGAGTTTGTTCCGGAACTTAGCCAGGAGGGAATCACTTCTGCCGGAGTACCGGGAAGTGTAGCCGGACTGATCTATGCACTTGAAAAATATGGAACTCTGCCCCTCGAAGAAATTATACAACCCGCAATCAATCTTGCAAAAAACGGGTGGGAGCTTAATGCAAGAGATGCTCGTATTTTTAAG
>JBATTD010000160.1:0-2763 GCA_049670345.1 Ignavibacteriaceae bacterium | reverse complement strand
GAGATCCTAAGTATTTTAAGGAATATTGCATCCTTTCCGGCGCAGATCCTGCCAAGGAATCTATCGTTCTGATTGATGAAATCCAGTATTTAGACGAACCGGCACATTTTTTAAAATATATCGCTGACTTTGAACCTTCTATTAAACTTGTCGTAACCGGTTCCACTTCAATCCATATAAAAAAGTTTAAAGACAGTGTAATAGGAAGGAAGAAGCTCTTCACACTTTTCCCGCTCGATTTTCAGGAATTCTTGTTGTTCAGAGGTAAAAACATACAGTTATCCGCTGTAGATAAGCTAAAATTAAAAAATATTGATTTAAATAAAATAGATATTGATCCTGAAAGAATTGAACCGATTAAACGAGAAATCGGTGTATTGTTTGAAGAGTATATATTATATGGTGGTTACCCAAAAGTTGTTCTGGCAGGAGCAAGAAGGGAAAAACTCGAAGAACTTAAAGAACTTTACGAAGCATATGAACTAAAGGATGTAAATGTTCTATTTAATATTGCGAATATTGCAGCCTTTAGAAATTTATTCAAGGTTCTGGCAGGCAGTGTTGGTTGTCTTCTTAATGTTAATGAGCTTTCCGCTACTATCGGCATTGGAAGGGACACCGTGCGGCGTTACCTGTCTGTTTTAGAAAATTCATTTATTGTGAGCACACTTTCCCCATTTCATAAGAATATCCGGAAAGAATTGACCAAGATGCCGAAACTGTTTTTTCAAGATACCGGGCTTAGGAACTTTGCTTTGAGAAACTTTTCAGAGATCAGTTTCAGACCGGATAAAGGCGCTTTGTTCGAAAATGCAATATTTTGTGAATTATTCAAGAACCTCGGCGTTATCGATCAGCTATATTTCTGGCGGACTATATCTAAAAGCGAAGTCGATTTTGTCCTTGCCGGTGAAAGGAAGCTGGCTTTTGAAGTTAAATCATCATACGCCTCCAATATACAAGTTCATAAAGGCTTAAAGGCTTTTAAAAAGATTTATTCCGATTTTGAGCAGATTATTGTAACATTCGACCAGTTTTCAAGGCATGATGATATTACATATGTTCCGGGATGGATGATATGACAGGATAAAATAAATCGTAATCGTTCACAAGTTCAGGGTTCACCCCGGTTAAATTTCCCGAAGGAAACCCTATTTAACAGGGTAAACCGTTCAGGGTTAGGGAAAAGACTGAAATAGGATCTCCGAAAGACGGGATCTTACGACCGGCAAACTCAACAATCGCTCAACTTAAGTATACGTATTAATGATCAATGGCGTATTTGTTTTATCTGGAGGGATGAAGACGTCTATGATGTTGAAATTGTAGATTATCATTAAGGAGAATAACATGGCTAAGAAACAAAAAAAGATAGTCCTTGATGAATACGAGAAAGAAATTTTAGAGGCCTATGAAAATGGAATGCTCAGACCCTCGAAATCGCAGGCCGATTATCAATAAATAGCTCGTAATACAATGAAAAAGAACCGTAAGATTAACATAAGAATTTCGGAAAATGACCTTTCTGCCTTACAAAGAAAAGCTGCACGGGAAGGTATTCCATATCAAACATTAATTGGAAGTGTGCTTCACAAATATGCCAGTGGATTTTTAAAAGAAGCGAGATAAAAAAATCCGCAGATTTCGCAGATTGACCCCGTACCATCTGCCGGCTTGTCCCGGTACTTTAACGGGGAGCTACGGGGCAGGCGCAGATTAATAGATGATTGGAACCAAAAAAGGTTAATGCAAGGTTATAAAAAAACCTTATATCCGGTATTGAGTGCTCTGGCCAGCCGTTCGGCCATACCTTTACCTATGGAACGTTTCCCTTTTTCCATTTCAGAAATGTGATGTGGTTTAACATCTATTTTTTCTGCTAGTTCGGTCTGAGTCAGTCCCTCACGGTCTCTGGCTCCCTTGAGAACATCTCCCGGTCCAAGTTCAGGGAAAGCTTCTTCCCATGTTAACAAATCTTCATCATCAGGGATACTGTATTGAACCCCGGCTAGTTCTAAAAATTTGCTAAATGCAGATTTAACCCGATCAACCTCTGTTACCGGCACTCGTAAACAGACATCAGCAAACTTTACTGTAATCGACTTTCTCATGTGTTCCTGCATATTTTATCTCCACAATTTTAACTTCATTTTCAATGGCTTTCCAGACAACTACATAAGTTGGATTACCTTTTTTTAAATGACAGTGATAACAATCATTTTGCCCTCTTATTCTCCCATAATTTGCCCAGCTATCTCGCACAGGGCCATATTTTTCGATTTCTGCAACAAGAAAATTAAGCCGTCTCCTTGGGCTTGGAGGCAATTTCTCTATCTGTTTCTGAATCTTCCTGCTTATTTTTACTGTCCAACTCATTAGGTATATTTATACCTTTTTTGGGTCACAAGTCAAGAAAAAAGTTTTTCCCAAGAGAGCAAGGGCTGCAATTGCCGATGGAAAAAACCTTTTTCCATCGGCAATTGGCGATTTGGCCACAGCTTACGCGGAAGGTAACGATAACGGTATTATAGACCTTTTGCTTTTGGGATATTTTGTAACCGTTCACAGGTTCAGGGTTCAATGTTCAGGGTTCAACGTTCAGGGTTAAGGACAAAGAAGGCATTGAAGATCCGAAGTCCTCGTTACAAATGTTCATTTTCCCAAGTAATTGTCAATTTGGCTCCAAATTTTGGGATTCTTGATCCGCCTGGCTAAATTGCAAGAACTCGGGCTAAGGCCCTCAAACAGCTTGCGATTTTTAAC
>JBATTD010000159.1:0-2181 GCA_049670345.1 Ignavibacteriaceae bacterium | reverse complement strand
TCGAAACTTTGACCAATATAATGCCGAAAGTTGGAGGAAGAGCAATTCAACTTGAAGATGAAATTGCGTCGCTCTCAGCTTGTATTGGTGCATCGTTTGCAGGTGAAAAGGCTATAACACCAACATCAGGTCCGGGGCTGCAGTTAATGGGTGAGCAATTAAATCTCGCTTCAATGCTGGAACTTCCTCTTGTTATTGTTGATGTGCAGCGTGGAGGACCGAGCACAGGTCTGCCTACAAAAACCGAACAATCCGATTTAAAATTTGCTATTTACGGAACTGCCGGTGAAGCACCGCGCGTAATACTTGCTCCAACTTCTGTTGAAGACTGTTTCTACCAGACCATTCGTGCATTCAATCTTGCCGAGAGATTCCAGATGCCTGTTCTACTTTTAACCGACCAGTCTATTGGTTACAGGAAAGCAACAGTGCGTATTCCTGATTTAACTAAAATTGTAGAACTGGATAGTTCAGTTCATATTAATGATATTTCAATTCCGTCTCCCGAGAAGATTGAAATAGCTAACAGGATTGAAGCAGTAGAGATGGAAGGGTACAAACGTTACCTGGATACATTTGATGGTGTCTCACCGATAACCAAACCGGGTATGGAAGGAGGACAGTATCTTGGCGGCGGACTTGAACATGATGAAACGGGAAAAGCAAGCGCACTACCGCATATTCATTCAAAAATGATGCGTAAGAGATTTAAAAAATTAGAAGCCTTATCTAATGCATTGGAAAATAATCCACCGGATTATCAAGGATCTGAGGAAGCAAAAATAGGTGTTATCGGTTGGGGTTCTACAGAAGGTGCTATTCACGAAGCCCGGATACTTGCTGAAGAGAGAGGAATACTATTCCGTCATCTACAGCCAAAAGTGCTTTCACCTTTACCGGAACGGCAGGTCCGTAATTTCCTTTCGGGCTTAAAGCAGGTAATAATGGTTGAAGAAAATTATACCGGGCAATTTGCTCATTTTATAAAAGCTAAATTCGGTATTAAACCGATTGAAATTCATAAATGTGAAGGAGTCCCATTCACTCCAGAAGAAATTTTTAACGGCATTGAAAAAGTAGAGAGGATAATCCATGAAGAGAGCATTACAAGAGTATAAAAGTGTTATTAAACCGATCTGGTGTCCCGGATGCGGTGACTTCGGTATAGTGAACAGCGTACAAAAGGCACTTGTAACTTTAGATATTGCGCCTGAAAATATAGTTACTGTCTCAGGAATCGGCTGCTCCGGCCGGTTATCTCACTTTCTTAATACATATTCGTTACATGGCACACATGGAAGAGCCGTACCAACTGCTTTAGGTGCTAAAGCAGCAAGACCTGAACTAACTGTATTTGCAGTTGGCGGTGATGGAGACGGACTTGGTATAGGAGGAGGTCATATTGCTCACGCTGCCCGCAAAAATATTGATATGACTTACCTCTTAATTGATAATCAAATATATGGTTTAACAAAAGGACAGACTTCTCCAACATCACCTTATGGTATAAAAACTAAAACCTCGCCTTATGGTGTGTTTGAAGATGCTCTCTCTGCAATCCCGATATTTTTATCTTATGATGTTTCATTCGTTGCACGTGCCAGTGGTGTTGATACAAAAGCTCTAACAGAAATTTTAGTTGAAGCGATTTCCCATAAAGGGATGTCCATTGTTTACATCTATTCTCCTTGTATAACATTTCCACTGCTTAGTTCAAAGGGACTTAAAGAAATGTTGCAGCCGCTGCCGGAAGATCATCCGAAAGAAGATAAATTAAAAGCGCTGGAGATGGCATATTCGGAAAAACCTTTATATACAGGAATCTTTTATCAGGTTAAAAAGCCAACTCTGGAAGATCGGCTGCAATCTGTTATTAAACAAGTTTGTGATAGAGACAATGGCGGAAAAGAATTTTCGCTTCAACAAGTGCTTAACAGTTTTGCATAAGAATTAAGGCACTTTGTTCACTTTTATGTAAGTGTGTAGTTTATTTTAGTTAACAAATAAAAATGAGAATCCCTTCCAAACTGGTTGAGTGAAAACAATTTATGATTTATAGTTGAAGATTTGGGCAGCGCCGTCTTTCTTCCGCTTCTTTTATATTTTAATACTATTACCTTAAGCTTTGCATAAAAAAATAATATTTTTCCAATTGGAGATTACCTTTAGAAAGAAGTAAGT
>JBATTD010000158.1:0-2937 GCA_049670345.1 Ignavibacteriaceae bacterium | reverse complement strand
ATATCAAGGTGATGATTTGATGATGCTTTTGCATCCTCAAAAAGTTTTGTTGCGCGTTCCTGTAATTCGGTTCTTGCAATAGTATTAATCTTCTTTCCTTTTACAAGAAGAGAATACTTTTCATCATCAATTTTCTTACTACTAATTTCATAAAAAATATTGTTAATACGAAGTAAATAAGTACTGCAATTTAAAGATTCTAAACCGTAATCTACAACTTTTCCATCAATCGAAGCTTCTTTTTCATTAATTATATTAACTTTCTTTTTGCTCCCGTTTATTGTTATTACATATTCACTCATACATTTGCTCTTGCCATTTGCTGCTATTAAGGGAATTATATTTTTTAATTCCGTATGAAGATTGGGATTTTAAAAGTGCCGAAATTAATGCAGCTGCATCGGTTTCATCATCACTATTTTCAAAAGAAGAACTCATTTCTCCACTAAGAAATTCATTTTCAACAAAATTAATATCAAAAGATCCATCTATAAATACAGGATGTTTTAAAATTAATTCAAGAAACGGAATATTTGAAGTTACTCCTGCAATCTGATATTCTGTTAGTGCGCGATTCATCCTGTTTATTGCATTCTCACGGTCGGATCCCCACGTAACTAATTTCGAAATTAATGGATCGTAATGAATTGTTATTTCAGATCCCTCTTCAAATCCTGAATCGAGCCGAACACCTGGACCTGAAGGTGCTTTGTAGTGAAATATCTTTCCCACGGAAGGCATAAAATTTTCCGATGCATCCTCTGCATAAATTCGGCATTCCAATGCATGTCCGGAAATTTTGAGATCTTTTTGGTTGATGCTTATTTTGTTTCCTAATGCAATTGAAAATTGTTCTTTAACTAAATCTACTCCTGTAATTAACTCTGTAACGGGATGCTCAACCTGCAACCGTGTGTTCATCTCGAGGAAGTAGAAATTTTTATCCTTATCCATAAGAAATTCAATGGTTCCGGCATTAAAGTATTTGCAAGCTTTAGCTGCATTTATCGCTTCATTAGTTATCTTCTTTCTTGTTTCATCATCTACGAATGAAGATGGTGCCTCCTCAATAATTTTTTGATGTCTTCGTTGTATTGAGCATTCTCTTTCAAAGAGATGGATGTAATTTCCTTTTTTATCACCTAATATCTGAACCTCAATATGTTTCGGCTGCTTAATAAATTTTTCGAGATAAACATCATCATTAGCAAATGATTTTAGTGCAACACGTTTTGTTGTTTCAAAAGCTGATTCAAATTCATCATCACTGTGTATTACTTTCATACCTTTACCGCCGCCGCCCGCAACAGCTTTTAATAATACAGGATAACCAATTTCATTAGAAATTTTTATTCCTTCTTTAACCGAGGCTAAAGGTTTGGTTGTACCGGGAACTATAGGAACATTGTACTTAGACATTAATGTTCTTGCTTCGGTTTTATTCCCCATCAATTTTACAGAGTAAGATGATGGACCGATAAAATTAATTTTTGCTTTCTCACAAGCTTCAATAAAATCTGCGTTCTCTGCAAAAAATCCGTAGCCCGGATGAATTGCATCTGCGCCAATCTTTTTAGCGAGAGCAATTATTTTATCTTTATTCAGATATGATTCCGATGAAATGGATGGTCCGATATGATGTGATTCATCTGCAAGCAAGGTGTGTTGTGCTGATTTGTCTGCATCAGAATAAATGGCTGCAGAGGTTATTCCCAAGTCGCGGCAGGCACGAATTATTCGCACTGCAATTTCACCCCTGTTTGCAATTAAAACTTTTTTAAACAATTGAATCCTTATTTTAGTTCAACTATTGTAATACCCTCTCCGCCGGCTTCAATTGGAGCAAAGTAATAATCTTTTACTTTATCATGTTTTTTCAATATAGCAATAACAGTTTTCTTCAAAGCGCCGGTTCCTTTTCCATGTAATATTTCTATTCTCGCCTGTCCCGATACATAAGAATCATCTAAAAACTTAATAACTTTAAATTCCGTTTCATCAGGTTTTTCTCCGCGAATATCTAATCGGTATTCCCTCGTTTGGATTTCGTAAGTATTATAAGATGATCTTTTCTCTTTTGAAGCTTTTTCTTTTTCGTGTAAAAGTTCATCACTATTAACTTTCATCTTCATTGATCCAACCTGCACAACCGTTCTATTTTTATTACTATCTAATGAAAATATTTTGCCGGTTGTTGATGTATTCTTCAACCGAACAAAATCACCGACTTTAAAATCAGCTATTTCTTTCTCTAATTCAACATCAGCAACAAAAAGATTTTCATTTTCAGCTTTAACTTCACTAATCAATTCTTTCGATTTTATTATTGTCTCTTTACTCGCTTGTGTTTCTCGAAGTTCTTTTATCACTTGTTCAATTTTCCTGTTCACACCTTCGAGATATTTTTCACCGTCTATCTTCACTTTTTTAAGTATTTCCTTTTTTTCTTTTTCCAGCTTTTCAAGATTATTTTTGTAAAGATTAGATAAACCGGTTAATCGTGCATTTTCTAATTCACTTTCTTTTAATTTCTTTTCCAAAGCAGTTGATTTCGATTCAATTTCAACTAAAAATTCCTCCAATTTATGTTTATCGGAATCAATATTTTGTGCAGCTTCTTTTAGAAGTTTGTCATCTATCCCTATTCGTCTTGCAACATCAAAAGCATAGCTTGAACCTGGAATACCAAGTTTGAATTTATAGGTCGGAGTAAGTTTTTCATTATCAAATTCCATTGCTGCATTCACAAACATTTTTTCATCGTGTGCAATGATTTTTAAACTGCCATGGTGTGTGGATGCAAACACCGTTGCTCTGCAATCTCTTAATCTCATTAAAACTGCCGAAGCTAGTGATGCACCTTCGGAAGGATCAGTTCCTGTACCAATTTCATCTAAAAGAACCAATGAATTTTCATTAGCTTCTTCAAGAATATGT
>JBATTD010000157.1:0-3007 GCA_049670345.1 Ignavibacteriaceae bacterium | reverse complement strand
GATTAATCACGTAGGAAATAATAAACTAAATAACGATTATGTATATTCAGAGTTTTACATATCATAAACCCGCAACGCTGCTGGAAGCATGCAAACTACTTGAAAGCCAAAAAAATGCTGCTGCTATTGCAGGTGGTACCGATATACTGGTTGAAATAAAAAAAGGATTAAGACATAATGATAATATTGTTTCGTTATCAGGAATTAAAGAACTAAAAATACTTGAAGAGACCAATAACCAGTTATTAATAGGCGCTGCAGTAACGCATAATGAAATAAAAAAATCAAAATTTATAAAAGGAAAATTTCCGGCATTAGCAGAAGCTGCATCACAAATTGGCACCGACCAGGTACGAAATACTGCAACAGTTGGAGGGAACCTGTGCACAGGAGCTTCGTGTTGTGATATGGCCCCGGTTCTTATTGCTAGCAATGCATCAGCAGAAATCGTTTCCACGAATGGGAAAAGAATTGTTTCACTAAAAGATTTCTTCGTCTTCCATAAAGAAACTTCCATCAGGAAGGGAGAATTAATGACAAAGATAATTGTACCTCTTTCTGAACCGGGAACAGGCGTTTGCTTTAAGAAATTTGGTTTAAGAGATGCTTCCTCTATATCGGTTGCATCGGCTAGTGCTTTTATTAAAGTTGAAGATGATGTCTGTGTTGATTCCCGAATAGTTATTGGAGCAGTTGCACCAATTCCAAAAATCAGTGAGAAGGCAAGTGAGGTTTTAAACGGTGCGAAGATCATCGAACTTTCGGAAGGTTCATCAGTTTTAAAAGAAGTTGGTGAAGCAGCAGCGTCAGATTCATTTCCGCTCGATGATATCCGCGGTACAGCAGATTTCAGAAGAGACATAGTTAATATACTTGTTCAACGAGCTGTTCTTAAGGCAGCAAAGAGAGCTATAAATTTAATTATACGGTAATTGTAAAAAGTGAAGCAATTAATAAAAATAAATGTAAATGGGACAGATCAAGAAGTTGCGGTTAAACCCAACCATACTTTATTAGACCTGTTACGTGAACAGCTTAATCTAACCGGAACAAAAAGAGGATGCGAGCTGGGTGATTGCAGTGCCTGTACAGTTTTACTGGATGGAAAACCGGTAAACTCATGTCTTGTTCTGGCAGTTGAAGTGGATGGCAAAAATATTAAAACCATTGAAAGCCTTGCGACCGGAGAAGAGCTACACCCAATACAAAGAGCGTTTGTTGAAAAGGGAGCAATTCAATGTGGGTTCTGCACGCCCGGTATGATACTTAGAACGAAATCTCTTCTTGATGAAAATCCGGATCCCGGTAAGGAAGAAATAAAAGAAGCGTTATCAGGTAACTTATGCAGATGTACAGGTTATACAAAAATATTTGAAGCGGTTGAAGCTTCTAAAGATTATATGAATGGGAAAGAACCTGTAGAGATTGAATACCAGTCGCAGAAATCAGCTATGAATTTATCTGTTGTTGGTAAACGCTTACCAAAAATTGATGCACCTGATAAAGCAACTGGAAGAGCGTTATATACCGATGATATAAAACTTCCAAATATGATTTTCGGAAAACTTCTTTTAAGTCCCGTCCCCCATGCAAAAATTAAATCTATCGATACAAAAGAAGCGGAGGCGTTACCGGGAGTTAAAATTATCCTAACCGGAGCTGATGTTACTGATATTTCTTACGGCACTTCACCCCCGCGTTATGATGAAAATGTTCTTGCAAAGGATAAAGTAAGATATGTAGGCGATGTAGTTGCCGCTGTTGCAGCAGTAGATGAAGAAACATGTTATAAAGCAATTAAGCTAATTGAAGTTGAGTATGAAGAACTTCCAGCAGTTTTCGATCCGATGGAAGCGATGAAGGAAGGAGCCACCCGCCTTTTTGATGATAAATATGAAAACAATATCAATACCCGCGTAGATCATCACTTTGGTGATATTGAAAAAGGATTTGCCGAAGCTGATTTTATTCGTGAAGAAAGATTTGTTGGAAACCGCACTTACCAAAACCCGATGGAGCCTCATGTTGCAATAGCTGAGTGGGATAGGAATGGAAGGGTAACACTCTTCACTTCCACGCAAGTTGTTCATTATGTTCATCATCAGCTTTCGCGCATTTTGAATTTACCTCTTGGCGATATAAGAGTGATAATGACTAACTGCGGCGGGGGCTTTGGGGCGAAGGCTGCTACAAACATGCTGGAAATACTTTCGATACTGTTGGCAAAAAAAGTTGGCTGTGCTGTTAAGATGCGTTTCAACCGTGAGGAGATGTATCTTTACGGCAGGGGTCGTCATAAACAATACATCGATTTAAAAATTGGTGTGAAGAAAGATGGAACAATTACAGCCGTTAAGCAAAAAGCAGTTCTTGAGGGAGGAGCCTACTCAAGTTTCGGTATTGTCTCTACTTATTATGCAGGCTCTATGCTGCCGACACTTTATAAATTTTCAAACTATAAATACGATGGTTACCGTGTAAATACAAACCTTCCGCCATGCGGTGCATTTCGCGGGCACGGCACTCCACATCCACGCTTTGCATTTGAATCATTGCTATCGATGATTGCAGATGATATTGGGATGGATCATATTGATATTCGCTTGAAGAATGCAATGCAGCCGGAAACACGTACATGCAACGATCTTGATATACATTCCTGCGAATTAACAGCTTGCCTTGAAAAGGTTCGCAAAAGATCCGACTGGAATGAAAAGAAAGGCAAACTTCCCCTGGGAAGGGGAATAGGAATTGGTTGCGGCGGATTTGTTTCCGGCGCCGGTTATCCAATCTACCGATCGAAATTTCCACATTCTAATGCAATAGTTAAAGTTCAGGAAGACGGTTCTAAAGCAGTACTTTTTATTGGTGATGCAGATATAGGTCAGGGTTCTGATACTGTTCTAGCTCAAGCTGCAGCGGAAGCGATGGGAATAACTATGGAGCGGATGAGCGTTGTATCTGCCGATAGTGATTTAACACCTCTTGGATTTGGTGCTTATTCGAG
>JBATTD010000156.1:0-2541 GCA_049670345.1 Ignavibacteriaceae bacterium | reverse complement strand
ACGGTAAAGGTAAACCTGTTGTCGGCACCATTCCTGTGGTAACGGCAACGTTTACAAAAACATATATGATGATCGAAATAGTTATTCCGAACGCTAACAACTGCCCGAATCTGTCTTTAGCTTTCTTAGCGATTAGTACACCAACTATGAAAAGAATCAGATAACTCAGTAAGACAAACACCGTGCCTATAAAACCCAACTCTTCACCAAGTATTGCAAATATAAAATCACCATAAGCTTCGGGCAGAAACAGATTACTCTGCATGCTGTTGCCTACACCAACACCGAATAACCCGCCGCTGCCCAAACCATAAATTGCCTGCTTTACCTGAAGATTTAAATCACCTCCATTTAGCCAAGAATTAATAAAAGACAATATTCTTTCTCTTGAATGAGGATAAATCATTGCTGCAATTCCGCCGGCAGTAAAAAACAATATTAAAGATGAAAGAACATGTTTTAATCTTGCACCGCCTACATATAAAACAGTTAATGATATTAAAACAAGAAGTAATCCGGTACTGATATTTGGTTGAAGAATTATTAGAGATGAAATAACTATTACCCAAATGAACATAGGAATAAATGCATGATGTAAATCATCAAGTTTGTCCTGCTTATCATCCAACATAAAAGCTAAATGAATTAGCAGCAGCAATCTTGCAATATCAGCAGGTTGAAATGAAACAATTCCGAGGTTGAGCCATCGGCCGGCTCCCTTAATACTTGGAGCAATAATTAAAGTAATAATCAGAACAAGAGTAATTCCGATCATTGCAGGCTTACAATAATTTTTATAAATCTCATAAGGAATCATGCTGAAGAGTAACATAAGAAAGAATCCAATACCTACTTTAAACAGGTGTGAATTAAACAAATGAAATACGCTATCGAACCTGATAACGCTATATGTACTGCTCGCACTCATAACTATGATGAGTCCGAGTAACATAAGCGCAAAAGAATCAAAGAAAATTGTTATTGCGAGTTTTTTCATGATCGTTTCATTATAAACTATTTACTGCTTTCTTAAAAACTTCTCCGCGATGTTCGTAATTATCGAACATATCGAAACTGGCACATGCCGGTGAAAGCAAAACAACATCACCTTCCCGTGCTTCATTTATAATAGTAGTTATTACGTCCCCTATTGATTTTTTAATTTCAACTTTAACTAATGAATGAAAGAAGCTGAATATTTTTTCAGCCGAAGAACCGATTGCATAAATTTTCTTTACTCTTTCTATTACCAATACTTTTATCTGCTCATAATCGTTTCCTTTATCCTGTCCGCCAAGAATTAAAAGTATAGGTTCATTAAAACTTTTTAATGCATACCAAACAGAATCAACGTTTGTCGCTTTAGAATCGTTGAAAAATTTTACACCATCTATTTCTCTTACTAATTCAAGCCGGTGCTCAACACCTTCAAACGCCCGCAGTGCTTTAATGATCTTATGATTATCAAGTTTGAAAATTTTTGCTGCGCATATTACCGCCATTGCATTTGCAAGGTTGTGTTCGCCTTTAATTTTTATATCTGAAACATTGCAACTGAATACTTCTTTTCCATTTTTTTTAAGATGAATTTTTTGATTCTTTTTGAAACAACCATTATCCAGTTCATCATTAAGAGAGAAATAAAACGATTTGCTTTTATGATCTTTTAAATATTTTAATACAGCACCCTTGTCTCTATTCAAGATAAGGTAATCACCCGAATCCTGGTTTTCATAAATTTTTTGTTTGGAAGCTGCATACTTATCAATACTTTCATCGTACCTGTTAAGATGATCGGGTGTTATATTTAAAATCATTGCAACTTTAGGTTTAAATTTATCAATCAGGTCCAATTGAAAACTAGAAACTTCGAGAGCAACAAATTCATTTTCCTCAACATCCAATGCAATTTCAGAAAATGCCAATCCAATGTTACCGGCAACAAAAGTGTTACACCCGCATTGATTAAAAACATGACCGCACAAACTTGTTGTTGTTGTTTTTCCGTTAGTACCTGTTATCGCAATGATGTTTCCTTTACAATATCGATAGGACAGTTCAACTTCGCTTATTAAACTTATATGATTTTTTCTTGCATTGATAAGTACAGAAGCATCATTAGGAACACCGGGACTTACAACCATCATTTCACAATTGTAAACTCTTTCAGTATGTCCGCCGGTTTCAAATTCTATATTCTCTTCCTGCAGTTCATCAATAAATTCTTTTAAAAGTTTTTCATTCGCCATATCACTAACAAAAGGGATTCCGCCCACTTTTTTAATTAATTTAGCAGCACCGACTCCGCTGCGAACTGCACCAATTATTGTTATTTTTTTATTATTTAAATCCATTATCTAATCTTAAATGAAGCAAGACTTACAATTGCAAGAATAATAGCAACTATGTAAAAACGAATAACTATCTTCGGCTCCGGTAACCCTTTCATTTCAAAATGATGATGTAAAGGAGCCATTTTAAAAACTCTTTTGCCCTCACCATATTTTTTCTTCGTGTATTTGAAATAAACCCGTTGAATGA
>JBATTD010000155.1:0-4280 GCA_049670345.1 Ignavibacteriaceae bacterium | reverse complement strand
CTTCTTTTCCTCGGCAATCTTCTTTTCCTCGGCAATTATCTTTTCCTCGGCAATTATCTCTTCCACAGTAATTAGCCTTTCCTCGGCAATCTTCTTTTCTTCGGCAGCCTTTTTTTCAGCAGCACTCTTTTTTCTAAAAATACTCTTTATTTTAGCAGGTTTTTCTACTATAGTTTTGTTTGATGAAACTGGTTGAGGAGTTGTAGTTTTTAAGATTGATCCAGGAATGGAAATTTCCGGCTTGGTAATAATGTTTTCCTGTCTATCTATCACGGTTTTCTGATTGCTGATTGAAGTTTTTAACTCTTCGGCTACTTCTGGACTTGGGCAGTACGGGCAGTCACTCAAAGATGAGTCGTAATTGTGCCCGTTATTACAAGTATCATACTTAATTTTAAGATTGGCACCACAGTGATTACAAATCTTTTGACCTTGGCTGTTTGCCATTCCGCAACCTGGGCATTTCATTCTATACTCGCTTTTTTATTAGGTCTGTTCAATTTTAATACCAAGTTAAGAATAATGTTAATTATTGGAAAGTGTTTTTTAGAATGATATTTTTTGTTGTTTGTTAAGAGGGGTTGAAATCACATTCCCGTGAGTAGAATTAACCGATGATTTTAAAATAATAAAGTAGTTTATACTATTCACTCATCCCGGTAAAGAGAGTTATCTTGTCAGCAATGCGGGATGAGCAAATAGCGAAGAATTATAGTGGGCACAACTATAATTCTAGGGAGGAGAATTTCCTGCTGCATCCCGCTTAAGAAACAGCAGGTTAGAAGAATATCATTTAATTATTATACAGTGGCTTGCTTGGGAGGATTATGCACTATTTTTCTAATCGTATCGAATTGTAAGTAAGGATACTCATCTCTTAAATAATCAATAGCATCTCCGGTTCTTATTTTTTGTGCACGCAGCGCTTTAAACTTCACCCTTATTCTGTAATCTCTTACTGCTCTTTCGTGAATTAAACCACGGCAGCTTAGCATCTGGTAAATATCATCACTGATAAGATCCGATATTGGGTTGTTTAGAGTTTTGATAGCTTCTAATTCACTCATTGTATTGTCCTTTCATTTTGTAAGGAAGATTGTACCAGATTCTTTACTGCGCGCAAGTTATTATTATTGCCAGAGTACTCTTAGTTTCTGTATTAAAACTAACAAATATATGTGCATACGCAACCGCACAAGTATGCGGTTTTGATTTAGAGATGTGACAAAATGAGTTATTTTATAGGTTTTTATGCAGGTGGAATGTTGGTCAGATTATTTTTTTGCGAATCGCTTTTGCCACAGCTTCCGAGCGGGAATGCACGTGAAGCTTTTTATAAATATTACGTATGTGATGACGTACTGTATCAACACTTATAAATAATTCATCAGCTATTTCCTTATAGTTATTACCTTCAGCTAATGAATTTAATACCTCTTTTTCGCGGGAACTCAGATTGTAACCGGAATCATCCTGAACTGATGCAGCACCCTGTTTAAAAGCATTAATAACCTCGCGTGCAATTCTTGAACTCATGGGCGAACCGCCGTCGTTCACTTCCTTTATTGCTTCAAGCAGCCTTGATGGAGGTGTTTTCTTTACTAGATAACCACAAGCGCCGGCGCAAAGTGCATCAAATACCTTATCGCTTTCTTCATAAATAGTTAACATTAAAACATTAAGCTCCGGTTTGTTTTCAGTTGCAATCTTTACCCCTTCTATACCGTTCATTCCCGGCAGTGCAATATCCATTAATACAACATCGGGGTCAATCTTTTCAAGCTCTGATAAAAAAGATTCACAATCAACGTAATCTCCGATACATTTATAACCGGTTGTTCCATTAATAAGTGCGGCTAATCCTTGCCGGATAGTATGATTGTCTTCTACAATTGCTACGTTTATCATCGTTATCTTTCTATCTATTCAACAAAGATCTTAATTTATTAAATCCGCCAATTTTTCCTATAAAAGTAATTACGGTTCCTGTCTTTTGTGATGAATGCCATTTCATTCTACCGCCAATTTTTGTTGCTCTAGATTCCATATTTCGCAATCCATTTCCGTAAATCATGTTTTTTTCATCGAAGCCACTGCCATCATCACTCAAAATCATTTCTATAACATCACCTCTAATATTTGCTTCGAGTATTATCTTACTACATTTGCTGTGTTTTATAGAATTATTAATCCCTTCTTTAAATATAAGAAGAAGATTTTGCTTGTAGTCCATCGGGAGTTTAATATCATTGGTTTTATCTATATTCTTTACTTTAAAAGAAATTCCAACGGAATTCAAAAAATCATTATACGAATCTTTTAGCTTAATTATTAAATCGTAAAGTGAATCTCTTTCCGGATTCACAACAAAAACAATATCACTCATTGTATCAATAAGCTGTCTTGCAATTTCACTAATATTTTTCAGTTCTTTAGGATTAGCCTCACTGTTCAATTTTTGTACTGCAACCTCACTTAAAATTGAAATCTCTGTCAGGCTTGCTCCAACGTTATCGTGTAAATCAGCAGCAAGTTTTGTTTTTAGTTTTTCTATAGCTAATTGGTGTTTAATTCTGTTTGTACTGAGATAATAAAGTATCATACCCAACATTAATGTCATCAATGTAATAAACCACCAGGTTAACCAAAAGGGAGGTGTAATTATCAGCTTAATTGATGTTCCGCTTTTATTCCATAATCCATCTGAGTTTGTGCCCATAACATTGAAGGAATATTCTCCGGCAGGGAGATTAATGTAATTTGCTATTCTGTGTTCAGCATCCAGGTATTTCCAGTTGTCCTCAAGTCCTTCAAGCTTAAAAGCATATTGGTTTTCTTTGGGATTTGTATAATCCAGGGCAGAGAATTCGAATGAGATAAAGTTTTGATCGTAAGATAAGATAATCTCCTTAGTTTCTCCTCTGATTCTTTTTGTAAAAACATTTATTGATGTAATAACAACCGGAGGTACAAATGAATTTGTGCGTATGCTGTCAGGATAAAAATAGATCAATCCGTTTATTCCACCGAAATACATTTTTTCAGCTTCATCTTTGAAATAAGCACCGCCGCTAAACTCGAGGCTCTGGAGTCCGTCTTCTAATCCAAAATGAGTGAATTTTTCTTTCCCCGGCTCCATTCTGAATAGACCATCATCACTGCTCATCCATATATTATGTGAATTATCTTCAAGTATTCCATAAACCACCGCACTTGTAAGACCGTCCCCTGAAGAATACCGGGTGAATTTTTTTGTATCCAAATCAAATTTATTTAAGCCACCGCCTGATGTTCCTATCCAAAGTATTTCTTGTGAATCTTCTTGAATTGCAATTATCTTATTGTTGCTAATTGAGTTTGGATCGTCCGGATTGTTTTTAAAGCTGGTAAATGTTTCTGTACTTCGATTAAATTTATTTAAACCACCGCCATATGTTCCAACCCAAAAATTTTCTTTCGAGTCCTCATAAAGTACATAAACCCTGTCGTCAGTTATGGTAGTCGAATCCGAAGGATCATTTTCATAAACAGTGAACTCCGGAAGTTCATCTGAAGAATTTGTTTTAAAACTAAGTTTGTTTAACCCGCCGCCAAAGGTGGCTACCCAAATTGTTGTGTCGGATTCAATAAAAATATCCTGAACCTGATTTGCGGATAAAGAGTTTGGATTATCAGGATTATATAGAAATCTTTCAAATTTTCCTGTTTGCGGTTTGAATCTGTTTACCCCACCATTATATGTACCTATCCATAGATTATTAAAATTGTCTTCTTCGATTGCCCGGATATGATTATTGCTGATACTGCCAGGATCATCCATATCAAATTGATATGCCGCCGATTTATTATTGTTTTGGTCGAAGAAATTTAGTCCGCCTCTATATGTCCCAATCCAAAGTGTATTACTATAATCTTTATATATGGCCCAAACAATGTTATCGTTCAAGCTTTGTGAATTACCGGGCTCGCTTTTCAAATACTTAAATTTAGCCGTGTTTTTTTGTATTTTTGTTATGCCTTCACCGAGGTGAGCCCCAATCCATAGGATTCCTGAATTGTCAACAAGAAGCGATAGGATTTCATTATCCGGAAGTGATATTGGATTTAACGGATCGTTGTAATAATGACTGAATGATTCTGCCACAATATCCAATCTATCAATCCCGCCCCCGAATGTTCCAATCCAAAGATATCCGTCATAATCCTGTGCTATATCCATAACTGTATTATTACATAGACAATTATTAGTATTTTCCAGTGTTACATAGCGTGTGAATTTT
>JBATTD010000154.1:0-3301 GCA_049670345.1 Ignavibacteriaceae bacterium | reverse complement strand
TTCGTACTCTTCATTTGGCACATTATAAGCTGCTCTGCGGTGGTTTCTTATAACCTTAAGCATGTGCGGTTTATTTGTTTCATAATTTGGGAAAGGTCCAAGCTCACCAGCCATTTCAGCCGATGTAGAATACGCAGTCATATGCATAATTGCTGTTAGAGCACCGCAAATTGCAAAAGCTTCGTCGCTATCGTAAGGAATTCCCTGAAGTATCAGAAGAGATCCAAGATTTGCATACCCTAAACCGAGGGTTCTGAAATTATAACTGTTCATTGCAATTTCTTTACTTGGGAATTGTGCCATAAGAACACTTATCTCAAGCGCAATCGTCCATAATTTTGATGCATGCCGGTAATCATTAATATTAAATTTACCTGTTTTGGTATTATAAAATTTAACCAGGTTAAGTGAAGCAAGATTGCAGGCAGTATCGTCTAAAAACATATACTCACTGCATGGGTTGGAAGCTTTAATTTCACCGTCTTCAGGGCAGGTATGCCACTCATTAATTGTTGTGTGATATTGAATGCCCGGATCCGCGCTGGACCATGCAGAATATGAAATTTGATCCCAAAGATCTCTTGCGTTTAATGTTTTACAAGGTTTTGGTTCTCTTTCTTCCTCCATGGCTTTTTTCTTTTCTATGCGCCAGTAAAGATTCCAATCTCCGTCATCAATAACTGCGTTCATATACTCATTTGTAACTCTTATTGAGTTATTGGAGTTTTGTCCGGAAACAGTTGTGTATGCTTCAGAATTCCAATCAACATCGTACACAGGAAATTCAATTGATTTGAATCCAAGTTTTGCAAGATGAATAACCCTGTCGATGTAATTGTACGGAATCATTGCTTTTCGTGCATCGATTATTGCACGCTTTAATTTCTTATTTTCTTTCTTGTTAAATCTATCGTTCTCCGGATGTTCAGCGTAACACGCTTTCATAATATCGTTCAAATGATAATTAGCAAGGTTGGAACCTGCAACCAGAGCAGCAACTTTTTGTTCCTCAATAACTTTCCAATTTATGTATTCTTCTATATCCGGGTGGTCCAAATCCAGAGTAACCATTTTAGCTGCTCTTCGTGTTGTTCCGCCTGATTTAATAGCGCCTGCTGAACGGTCACCAATTTTTAAGAACGACATCAATCCGGATGATTTTCCCCCACCACTTAGAGATTCATCTGCACCTCTAATATTCGAAAAGTTAGAACCCGTTCCTGAACCATATTTAAAAAGTCTTGCCTCTCTTACCCAAAGGTCCATTATACCGCCTTCGTTAACCAAATCATCATTTATTGATTGGATAAAACAAGCATGCGGCTGCGGATGTGTATAAGCATCCGATGATTGAGTTAATTCACCCGTTTCATGATCTACATAGTAATGACCTTGTGAAGGACCTGAGATACCATAAGCCCAGTTTAAGCCGGTGTTAAACCATTGAGGACTGTTTGGTGCGGCCATCTGATTGGCAAGCATAAATTTCATTTCATCATAGTATGCAAGTGCATCTTCTTCAGAATCGAAGTAATTCGCTTTCCATCCCCAGTAAGTCCAATTACCGGCTAAACGATGAAAAACCTGTCTTGAATCCTTTTCAGATGTAAATCTGTCTTCTTCAGGAAGCTGGCTTAATTTTTCTTCATCGGGAACAGATGGTTGAAGCCATTCAGGAACTCCTTCTTCATATAATCGAGATAGTAACTTAGGAACTCCTGCCTTTCTGAAATACTTTTGTGCTATAATATCAACAGCTACCTGTGTCCAGCCCTCAGGAACCATTACATCTTCCATTCTAAATACTAAGGAGCCATCCGGGTTCTTTATTTCTGAAGTAGTTTTAATAAATTTTAAGGATGCTAAAGGATCATCTCCTGCTTTCGTAAATAGTCTAGTAAATTGCATTCGGTTCTCCTAAGTATTGGATCATAGTTCCACCAATAATTAATAGTTATACGTTATAAAATTTTGAAGGGTTCAATTTCCCACGATTAATTAATTTCTTCTTAAAAATTTCTATTCAGGAGCGGGGTCTGAAAGAAGTTATGAAAAAAAATATTAAAATAAAATTGAATGCCGCACAAAGTAAAAATATTTTTTCGCCCCACTTATGAACAAGTCTAACTTTAGAATAATTTTAAACAAAAACAAATTAAATCTTTTTTGAAATTCTGAAGACTTAGTTTTAGTTAGAAAACAAAGAAAAATTTGCAAAAAAAATTTTTGCCTTGTTGGATTTTTTACCCCAAAATATTCATCAAATATTAGAAAAAAATTAAAGTCGCTTTAAGCAAACAAATGTATTATTTTGTCTGTTAAATTTTTTGCAGAACCATGATTTAATTACGAAAAAGTGATTTTTAATATCTTAATTTTATTTAATGAATAGTGAAGAAAAAATAATTGAAATTAAGGGCTTAACTAAAAAGTTCAAGGATGTAAAAGCTGTAGATGAACTTTCCCTGAATGTGAATAAAGGAGATATCTTTGGATTTTTAGGACCAAACGGTGCTGGAAAGAGTACCACAATAAGAATGCTGCTTACTCTTATTCGTCCGAACACGGGAACAATAAGGCTATTTGATAAACCTTTAAATGAGGAGAGAGCCCTTATTCTAAGGGATGTTGGGGCTATTGTGGAAAAACCGGATTTCTACAATTATTTGTCTGCTTATAAAAACCTCGAGATTTTAGGTCGTATTTCAGGCAGGGAAGTATCATCAAACAGAATAATGGAAATCCTTGAAACTGTTGGACTGAAAGAGAGAAGAACAAGTAAAGTAAAGACATATTCACACGGTATGAAACAAAGATTGGGAATTGCACAAGCTCTTTTGCACGATCCCGAGTTGATAATTCTGGATGAACCTACAACAGGTTTAGATCCCCAGGGAATGAAAGAAATACGTGACCTAATAATTCATCTGCGTGATGAAAAAAATAAAACAATATTCCTTTCTTCACACTTACTTTCGGAAGTTGAACAGATTGCAAACAGGATGATAATAATTAACAAAGGCAAAACTGTGGTTGAAGGATATGTGCAGGATTTGCTTAACTCTGCCGAGCTAAAAGTTACTTTTGAAGTGGATGATTTAGATTCTGCAAAACGTTTAATAAGCCAGTCTCGATGGGATGATAAAATGGAATCTCTAGCAAGCAATAAACTGATATTTAACCTCTCATCGGAAGAGATAGCAGCATTAAATAAGTACTTTGTAGATAATGATATTTCGGTCAGTGCAGTTATTCCAACCAGATCGCTTGAAGAATACTTCCTGAAGATAACAGTAGATGC
>JBATTD010000153.1:0-5406 GCA_049670345.1 Ignavibacteriaceae bacterium | reverse complement strand
GTGCATGGGGAATTTCACCAATCGCAACCGAGATAGAAGCACAAACAATTCGCTGGATTGCAGAGATGATCGGCTATCCGCAGGATTGCGGCGGTTTGATGGTTAGCGGCGGGAATATGGCAAATTTTGTTTGTTTTCTTGTTGGTCACAGAGCAAAAGTAAATTCGGATGTTAGAAAAGAAGGAGTACAAGCAAATGATAATAAAAAATTAATTGTATATGCCTCAACTGAAGCACATACATGGATTCAGAAAGCAGCAGACTTATTTGGATTAGGAACAGATGCTATACATTGGATTTCCATTGATGATGATCAAAGGATGAATATTACTGAACTTGAAAAGCAAATTAAAGAAGACATAGAGAATGGTTATTCTCCTTTTATGATAGTAGGAACTGCAGGATCAGTTGCGTTAGGTGTTGTGGATCCGTTGCAGGATATTTATAAAATATGTAAGGAGTTTGATCTTTGGTATCATGTTGACGGAGCTTACGGAGCTTTTGCTGCTGCCCTTCCCGATCCGCCTGACGATCTTAAATCACTTCGTCTGGCAGATTCCATTGCTCTTGATCCTCATAAATGGTTATACTCACCACTTGAAGCAGGATGCATAATTGTTAAAAACCCGAAAAACTTAATCGATACTTTTAGCTACCACCCTCCGTATTATCGTTTTGAAGAGGATGATAAAGATGCAATTAATTATTATGAATATGGCTTCCAAAACTCGAGAGGATTCAGAGCATTAAAAGTATGGTTGGGCTTAAGACAGGCGGGAAAAAATGGATATGTTCAAATGATAAGTGATGATATTAAACTTGCAAAGCATCTCTATAAATTAGCAGATTCAAATACGGAATTGCAGGCGTTCACTAATAATTTAAGTGTAACAACATTTCGCTATGTTCCCTCAGATCTTCCGTTAGCAGATAAAAATGTTGAAGATTATCTAAACGAACTGAACCAGGAATTGCTTGATAGATTACAAAACAGCGGTGAAGCTTATCTCTCCAATGCAATTATAAACGACATATTTTTACTTAGAGCATGTGTGGTAAATTTCCGCACTACAATTAAAGATATTGAAGCACTCCCGGAAATCGTTATAAGAATTGGGAATGAAATAGATTCTGCTAACAGACCAACAGAATTAAAATGATTAAAAATTTTGTTATCTCTTTCAAATACTACTTACCGGCTAAACTGAAAATAATACCCTATCCTATGATCAGATTCTTGCATTTTAACTTAATTAAAACAATTTTATCTTTTGATTTTTTTGAATTATGAACGAGATTGCACCAGAAAAAAATATTACCGTTAATCGAAAAGCAAGGTATGAATACAGCATCCTGCAAACCTTGGAAGCCGGAATTGTTCTTGTTGGAACAGAGGTAAAATCACTTCGGCAAGGGAAAGCAAATCTGGTTGATAGTTATGCGAAAGTAATAGACGGAGAAGTGTGGTTGGTAAATTTACACATAAGTGAATACACACAAGGTAATATTAATAATCACGATCCGAAGAGAGAAAGAAAATTACTCTTAAACAAAAGTGAAATCAGAAAGATAATAGTTAAATCGAAAGAAAAGGGATTAACCCTCGTTCCCTTAAGATTATATTTTAAGAAAGGAAAAGTAAAAGTTGAGATTGCCCTTGCCAAGGGTAAAAAGGTTTATGACAAACGAAAAGACATTGCAAAGAGAGATTTTGAAAGAGACCAGGAAAGAAAAATTAAGTATTGAGCCGTACAGTGTCATTCCGAACTAGCCTGTCCGGCAGGCAGACTTGTTTCAGGATCTGCTCACATTACTTATAAGATCCTGTCCAAAGGACTCCTTCGGAGAAACTAGTTCAGGGTGACAATTGGAAATGAACAAAAAATTAGAATGATTATGAGCAAATTAAAATTTCCTCCATTAAATGAACAGATGGATCTAATTAGAAGAGGTGCTGTTGAGATCCTTCCGGAAGACGAACTTGCTAAGAAATTAGAAAGATCATTAGAAGAAGGGAAACCTTTAAATATTAAACTTGGCTGCGATCCAAGCAGACCTGATCTTCACATCGGACATTCAGTTGTGTTGAGAAAACTTGCACAATTTCAAACACTGGGTCATCAGGCAATATTAATTGTGGGGGATTTTACTGGAATGATCGGAGATCCTTCTGGTAGAAATGCAACACGACCAGCGCTTGGGCTTCAAGAAACCAGAGCAAACGGTGAAAGTTATTTTAATCAGGCAACAAAAATTCTTGACAGAGAAAAAACCAGAATGGTATATAACTCTGAGTGGTTGAGCAAAATGAGTTTTGAAGATGTTATAAAACTTGCATCGAAATATACAGTTGCACGTATGATTGAAAGAGATGATTTTGAGAAAAGATTTAAAGCAGGCGAACCAATAAGTATTCACGAATTTCTTTATCCGCTTGCACAGGCGATGGATTCAGTAGCTATTAAAAGCGATGTTGAACTTGGAGGGACTGATCAGAAGTTTAATTTGCTGGTGGGGCGCGATATCCAGCGTGAGTATGGAGTTGAACCGCAGTGTATTTTAACAATGCCGCTGATTGTTGGAACAGACGGTGTTGAAAAGATGAGTAAATCTTATGATAACTATATCGGTATTTCTGATTCTCCAAAAGAAATGTACGGAAGAACACTTTCAATTCCTGATGATATAATCTATCTTTATTACGATTTAACAACTGATACTTCCAAAGAAGAGCTTGCAGAAATTAAGCAGCAGCTTGATGATCCGATTGTAAATCCAAGAGATATAAAAAGAAGATTAGCAAGAACTTTTATTGCAATGTATCATAATGAAGAAGAAGCAATGAGAGCTGAAGAAGAATTTGATAAAGTTTTTATCAAGAAAGAAGTTCCTGATGATATACCAGAACTAAAATTAAATGCCAAAGAATTATCCATCCTCGATCTGATATTAAAAGTAAAGTTTGCTCCATCAAAAGGAGAAGCAAAAAGATTGGTTACACAGGGAGGAGTTACTGTTGATGGGAAGAAAGTTAGTAATATAAGCGAAACCATACGACTAACTGATGGGATGGTTCTTAAGGTTGGTAAAAGAAAATTTATAAAGATTAAGCTATAGTATGGTTATTCTGTCCTGACTTACCGGGATCAGAATCTGGAGCCTGAAACAAGGCTGCCTGCCGCCTGCCTGCCGGTAGGCAGGGTAGGCAGGGTAGGCAGGGCAGACAGAATCAGGGTGACTTTGTTTAATTAAATAGAAGGACAAAAAAGAAATGTACATGCCTAAAAAAATATTTTTCACAAAAGGTGTTGGAAAAAGTAAAGAATATTTAACATCCTTTGAATTAGCATTACGCAATGCTCACATTGAAATGTGTAATCTTGTTACAGTAAGCAGTATTTATCCTGTGAATTGTAAACGTGTGCCGGTTGAAGAAGGATTAAAAGAAATTCAGCCCGGGCAAATTGTACATGCTGTTATGGCACGCAACTCTACCAAAGAACCAAACAGGATGATTGCCGCATCAATTGGTGTTGCACTCCCCGCTGATAAAAATACGTATGGTTATTTATCAGAGCATCATCCTTACGGACAGACAGCAATGGTTGCCGGCGAGTATGCTGAAGACCTTGCAGCCACAATGCTCGCTACAACTTTAGGTGTTGAGTTCGACCCGGATAAAGATTGGAATGAAAGAGAAGATGTTTATAAAATGTCCGGCAAAATTGTTAAATCATTTAATGTTACACAATCCGCTCAAGGTGATAAAAACGGCTTGTGGACAACAGTAATTGCTGCGGCTATTTTACTGCCTTAAGATTTCACTCTAACAATATGTCTATTGTTTATCAGTCTAATCCTGAATTTATGTTTTGCTGAAAATATAACGCTAGCGAATGAAAGTAGATATCTGAATTTATATGAAGGACTCTTCTGGTGTTTATCGTTTCGCTTACTTGGAATCGCATAACCGCATTTAGAAAACCTTTTAACCTTAAAATATCATTTTCTGCTGAGAACAACCCATCGCTTTTTAATGCGTAAATTAATGCCTGGCTTAGTTGCAGTGCTCTACCTTTGTGTCTGGTATATTCTTTTTGCTCAGAGTACGGGTAAATTCCACCATCTTCTGCAAGGCGAACATCTTGATTTGGAAAATTTGAATGAACAACATTCGGTAAAAGAAAGTGGTTAATCCCTTTTATTATACTTTTTCTTAATCTAGCTTTAGTATCATAATAATAGGAATAAGGGAGTACATTGTACAAATCAATTAAGGCTGTAAGAATGATACCCATATAAACTGAGTGAGCATCGTGATAATCTGAGGTTCCTGATGAGTTTTTATACCACGCTCCATTAACATCCTGAAAATTCTCAATTTCATTTGAATATTTATTTAATGCAGTATCAATATAAATCCTATTTTTTGTGGTATTGTAAGCATTAATCAATCCCCATATTGAAAAGGAGATATAATTTTTATGAGCACTGTTGTTATTGTGCGTAACCAAAAAATCACCAGCTTTCTTAATAGTATTGTATATTTCTTCAATGAGTATTTGGCTTTTATCATCAGATTGTTTCAAATAATCGTAAACATTTTTAAGTGCAAAAATTGCATTGGCAGTAGCATAACTGTTGATTCTATTTAACCCCACATTATCATCCATATTTGGACTAGTTTTATCCTTGCGCCGATGCCATTGTGCATAACCACCATTTGGTTGCTGTTGATGTATTAAATACTTGGTACCATTAATAAATCTATCTATACAAAAACTTTTTGTTATTACTTCATCAGAAGAATAATATAGATTGAGATAAGCCAGCGCTGTACGTGCACAATAGGAAACAATGGGATGAGTACCCCAATAATGGTTTTTTAATTTTGCGCTTAAAAGCCTATTGTAAAATGTGTTATACGCAGTATTTTCTTTTCCATCAAACAAAAAACGATCTACATATTTTGAGAATGCACCCCTTCCCCAGGATCCTTCCCCCCACCTGTTGTAATTTTCAGCATCTGTTAAATTAATTGGAGAATAAGAAAAAGAATCTATTTTGGTAATTTTAATAGGATTATAAATGTATTCTGAAAATTTATGTAAGCGGTCCATCGCTATTTTGAGATCATCTAAATTTACTTCACTGGAATCCAATCCTTCAGGTAAAGGCAGGATGTAATTGTCAGGAAGATCTGGCTGGGAATAAATTTCGCAAAATGTGATTAATAGGAAAGAAATGAAAAAGTATTTCATATAATATTTATAGGATTTTAGAGTGTTATGTAATTATTTCAGCAATACCATCTTCTTAGTCTCGACATAATCTTGTCCTGAGCTTGACGAAGGATCACCCGATTTCAACTGGTAAAAATATATCCCGCTTGGTAGAGCAAATGTA
>JBATTD010000152.1:0-4861 GCA_049670345.1 Ignavibacteriaceae bacterium | reverse complement strand
TGAAATAGAAATAAATAATTATGCAATAGCAGGATATGAGGATCTTTCTGAAGAAGACGCACATAACGAATTTGTTATGCTGGCTCTCAGAAGCTCAGGATTAATTCTGAAAAGTTATAAAGAAAAGTTTGGTGATGATTGGTTAAAGAAAAATTATCATTATTTTGAACAACTGGAGAACGATAATTTAATCTTTAATGAGAATAATATTATTAAACTAACAAAAAAGGGTTACGCCGTTTGTGATGAAATCCTTCAAAACATTTTATAAAATATTGGGGTAATTGCTTAATGTTAAAATTAAAGCTGCACTGGCAAATTTTAATTGCACTTGCTATCGCTGTTATATATGGTTTATTCCTCACCGATTATGTGAGTTATGTTAGCTGGATGGGCGACCTCTTTTTAAGAGCATTGAGGATGATAATAGTTCCTCTTATTCTTACTTCAATTATTTCAGGTGTTGCAAACATAGGCGACGCACATAACCTTGGAAGGTTGGGGTTAAAAACCTTTGCATACTACATAACCACAAGCTTCTTTGCAATCATAACAGGATTAGTACTTGTTAATATTATTCAGCCGGGGGTTGGTGCGGATTTAGGATTAAGAAGCGAAGTGCCGGAACTTGCAGCTACGAGCGGCGATTTAGGTGATATTATTATGCGAATGGTTCCCACCAATGTTTTTGATGCGCTGGCTTCTGCAGATATGCTTGCGATTATATTCTTTTCAATATTGATAGGATATTTCATCACACAGGTTAATGAAAAATATAAAATAATGTTCACCGATTTCTTTAACGGTGGATTCGAAGTAATGATGAAGCTTACACACTTTGTAATAATATTCACACCACTTGGAATTTTAGGTATTGTTGCTGCTGTTGTTGCAGAACAAGCTGGTAATATTATGAATCTTGTTGGAAGGTTGGGGCTCTATATGTCGGCTGTATTACTGGGGCTGTTATTTCATGCTTTTATCACCCTGCCATTAATTCTTAAATTAGTGGCAAGGGTAAAACCGGCACTGCACGCAAAAGCTATGAGTGCTCCTCTGCTTACCGCATTTTCAACTTCTTCTTCATCTGCAACCTTACCACTTACCCTTGACGCCGTTGAAAATAATTCGGGTGTTTCAAATAAAGTTACAAGTTTTGTTCTTCCGCTTGGTGCCACTGTAAATATGGATGGTACCGCTTTATATGAATGTGTGGCTGCCATGTTTATTGCACAGGCATATGGAATTGAATTAGGTTTTATAATGCAAATGGTTGTAGTTGTAACCGCACTGCTGGCTTCTATTGGTGCTGCGGGTATTCCTATGGCAGGCCTTGTAATGATATCAGTTATTCTATCTGCAGTGGGCTTACCATTGGAGGGTGTGGGTTTGATTCTTGCCGTGGATAGATTTTTAGATATGTGCCGCACCACTGTAAATGTGTGGAGTGATTCCTGCGGAGCAGTAACAATTGCAAAATCTGAAGGGGAAACATTAAAAGTTTAATATTATATGAAAGTAACTATCTCGCTCAGTTCTTTCTTTTTAATGTCAGGCACTTTTGCGTTTACTGCAGGGTAACCAACTACAAGCAAAAGGAATGGTCTTTCATTCTTTGGTCTATCCAGCACTTCATTTAAAAAATTCATCGGGCTGGGTGTATGAGTTAGTGAGACCAACCCGGCATTGTGAATAGCTGTTATTAATATACCACAAGCAATGCCGACCGATTCCACAGAATAATACTGCTTCACTTTTCTTCCGTCAGGCAATAATTCAAAACTCTTCGAAAAGATGGCAATTAAATGAGGAGCTTTTTCAAGGAAAGGTTTGTGTTCATCTGTACCGAGATGAGCAAGTGCTTCGAGCCATTCTTTTGGTGCACGGTGCTTGTAAAACTCTCTTTCTTCGTGTTCAGATGCAATTCTTATTAGCTTTTTTATTTCTGGTTCAGATACGACAACAAAATGCCATGGTTGTAAATTAGCTCCGCTTGGTGCGGTTCCGGCAGAACGTATGCAGTTTTCAATAACCTCTTTTGAAACCGGTTTATCGGAAAAATCCCTTACGGTTCTTCGCTGTTTTACTTGATCGTAAAAACTTTCGGATCTTTCAATCATTTCGTCGGGTGAATATTCTTTAAAATCGGTCAATGGAATAAAATTATATTTGGACATTTTAACCTTTAAATATTTTTTAATAGTTCCATTTAATTATAAAGAAAAAAGATTTAAAGAAACATGATAATTTCAAGAATAAAATTCCCCCGATATGAAACCCGCGCCGTGAGATAATAATAAAAAAGGCGATCATTAAAGATCGCCTTATAAATTCATACTTTATTCTGATGTATTAACTATTTGAGTAATATCATCTTCCTTGTCTGAACAAAACTGCCTGATTCAATTCTATAGAAGTATGTTCCACTGGATAGATTTGAAGCATTAAATTCTGTTTGATAACTACCCGCAGTTTTTTCTTCATTTACTAATACGGCAATCTCGTTTCCAAGCACATCATAAACCTTTAATGAAACAAAACCGTTTACCGGCACCTGCCAATTAATTACCGTGCCCGGATTAAAGGGATTCGGGTAGTTTTGCTCAAGCTTGAAACTTGAAACAACAGGTGGATCCGGATCAAGGCCAACAGGTATTTGGCTCAACAATTTTCTTTCATAACCACCGTTGCCGTGTGTCATCACCCGTATAACATTATTTGCATACGTAATGTTCAAATCCATTCCCTGAACAGCATCGGGCAGCCCATCATTAAAATCCTGCCAGTTCCCACCACCATCAGTAGAAACAAAAACACCAATATCAGTACCAATATATACGTGATCAGAATTATTCAAATCAACAATAACAGCAAGTGTCGGCACATCTGGCAAATTATCGCTTATATCAGTCCATATATCTCCACTGTTTGTTGATTTATATACATGCCCGGTTCCAAAACCATAAAAAGTTACGTAAACTATATCATCATCATTCGGATCAACGGCAATATCAGCGGGGAACCTGTCCGGAAGAGTTCCGGTGATGTTATCCCAGCCTGTTCCACCGTTAGTTGTACGGAACAACCCTGAACGTGTCTGGTATGGAGCCGTTCCAACATATACCTTATTGCTGGTCTGATAGCTTATATCCATTGCAAGCGCCGGATTGCCGTCTAAAACATTTCCGTTGTTAGTTGTTGTCCAGTTACCCCCACCATTAATAGATTTGTAAATTCTATCCCTTCCAGCGTATATGAAATTACCATCTTGAATAAATAACTTATACGGAGCAATAAATGTAGTTATATTACTTCCAGGTGGAGAGATATTAGAAAAATTGTTACCTCCGTTTGAAGATCTACTCATATTCAGACCTTGCGAAGAGGCAAACATAATATTATCGTTGGCAGCATCTATCCCTGTCCAGCTGCCGTCACCACCAACGGGAGCTCTGAACCATGCTAAATCCCCGCTATAAATATCGGTACTATTATCCTGGAAACCGCCCATTGTTTTCAACGAATCAGTTTGAGAGCTTGAAGTTCCATTATAAAACTGTGTGGTTTGATATCTACCGTTATGAGAAGAAAAGGTCTCACCAAAATCGATTGTTCTGAAAATTCCACCATCGGTAGCAATATAATAAGTATTAAAATCGGTTGGATGCTGTTTAACATCATGAGCATCAGAGTGAACATAAGTAGGCCCGCCCTCCTGTCCCCCAATTGGTGGTGTTGTTCCAGTGGATACACCGGCAGTTGATTTTTGTACTATTGTAGAACCGCCATTGGTTGATTTATATACCTCGATGCCTATGATAATCAAATTATCAGGATTGGACTGATCAATGGCAACATCATGTGAAAACCAGCCCTGCCACTTAGAATAGTCCGTTGTTGATCTCACTTCCCAATTCACGCCAGCATCTGTTGATCTGCAAAACCAACTCGCATTGTTGTAGCCAACAAAAAATCCATGCCCAATACTTGCATAAACAATATCTGGATTAGCCTTGTAGATATCAAGTTGTATCTTCCCTTCAAAATAGGAAGGCAATCCACTTGTAATGTGAGCCCAGGAAATCCCGCCATCAGAAGTTCTGTAGAGCCCGAAACCGGTGCTTGCAAAATTCCCATTTCCTGTAATAACAATGTTAGTATCTACGGGATTGATTATAAGATCCATAACCATAACCACATCGTGTACCAAAGTCCATGTTGTCCCGGCATCATAAGATCTATAGGTTCCTTCCGTGGTAGCAGCCCATACGGTATTGGGATTAAGATGATTTATTTTAACTGCCCAGATACCTCTTTGCTGCTGGTAAGACCAATCCAGACTCTTTGTCCAGGTAGTCCCGCCATCAGTAGTCTTAAGAATACCTATTCCATACGTACCGCGAGTGTTTCTGTAAGCTGCGCCTGTACCGCCAGCATCGTAATTGTATACCTCACCGGTTCCGATGTATATTGTGTTCGAGTCATTTGGTTCAATTGCGATTGTGCTTACACCTAAAACCGGAATTCCGGTTGGCACATAATGCCAGCCATCAACACCAACTCCTCCCGTATAGCTTCTCCACAAACCTCCGCTTGCAGAACCTAAATACATTGTACTTGGGTTTTGAGGATTGAAAGCGATGGCATTTGTTCTACCGCCTTTATTATGAGGACCAATTGTTTGCCACTGGTTTGTTGTCTTAAGTTTTTCTGTTTTATATAATTTGTTAAGCCTCGCTTGTTCAAAAGCAGCGTACCTTGCAATGTTAGGTATATCATCATTTGGATAAGCTCGTGCCATTGTCCAGAAATTTAATGCATCGTATGCACCCGATATATTTTTGCCCCGAACTGTTCCTAC
>JBATTD010000151.1:0-10998 GCA_049670345.1 Ignavibacteriaceae bacterium | reverse complement strand
GTCAAATGTACTTTGACAGCCACTTAATAAAATTACAAACACGAATAAAGTAAATACTTTTTTCATTTACTGATTCCCTTTTATATAATTAGTTTAATTTAAGAACCGATCCAATTTAACATCCATCTTTTTCACTCCCAGATAGATTTCACTTCATATACTTCGAGATTATTTATTTTTATTACATTGATCGTTTGCCCGCCATCACCTGCGCCGAATCTCAATCCTTTCTTTTCAGGATTTAATTTCCTGGGCAGAATCATTGTGAATCTTCCATGATCGACAAAAACTTCTAAACTGGTCCGGTCAACAATAAATTCATAATTCATTTTGTTGCTACCCAATTCAGGGAGGTATTTTATTATAAAAGATTCAGCATCATCATAATCTTCATTAAAATAAAATATGTTTGGTTTTAAGGTATAATAGAGCACATCATCATCAAAAATAATACTGTATGCGATAGCATTTATATTTTCTATCTCATACTTCACGTGCAGTAAATCAGCATTTACTTTTTTGAGTTCTTCGTTAGCCTCTTCCACTGTGAGGCTCTCCCACTTATAAACCTTCTTATGAAGCTTTTCAATTTCCTGTACTGGTTCACTAAACATTCTGACTCCATTGGCTGTACTTCTCAAGGTAAGTTCAGTAGGAAAGCTCATCAATCCATTGAAAGGAGGATTGGATTCAGGAATTTCAATCCAGCCTGGTATCTCTACGTAACCAACCTGAATCCTTCGACCATCATTTGCTGGAACATTATTGAATGTCTGAGCCGCAAAAAATTTCCCCTGAAGGTAATTAAACATTCCTGATTCTGGTATAAATGTTTTCCCGTCGAAATCACCAATTAAATAATCACCCGATACCCCGTACATTACCCACTTCTTATTTCTGGGATTACCATCAACCGGCAGCTCAAATAATTCAGGACATTCCCAAAAAGTCTGGATATGACTCTGGTATTCCCAATCTTTTAAATTGTCTGATGTGAATACTGAATTACCAATACGCTCATACACAATCATCACCCACTTATTTGTAAGTTCATGCCAAATTACTTTTGGATCACGTGCGTTGTATGTCCCAAGGATTTCAGTTCTGTCACCAATAACAGGGTTGTTTTTATATTCAGTAAAGGTTCTTCCCCTGTCATTCGAATATGCAAGATTCTGACAATCTGCTTCGTCATTTCCAAACTTTCTGGTTGTTGTATAAAAAGCAACTATAGGATCATATTCACCCGTCTTAAATCCTGCTGTATTTTTATAGTCAACCACTGAACTACCTGAATAAATACCTCCAAGTTCATGTCTGTAAAGAACATCCGCCAATTGTTTCCAATGCACCAGATCTGTGCTTACTGCATGTCCCCAATGCGGCTGCCCCCAGTAATAACCATAAGGGTAATGCTGAAAATAAAGATGGAATTCACCGTCATAATACACTAGTCCGTTAGGATCATTAATCCATCCCCGAATAGTAGAGAAATGCAACTGCGGACGATGCTTCTCTTTATATAAGTTACTAAGATACTGACGCTCATCGGATTGATAAATTTTATTAAATGCATTCGACTTATCTTGACGATCTGCTTTAATTAAAGCTATTTTGCCTTTGAATGCACTTACATCTACAAACACCCAGAAATCAGGATTTTCATCCGGAAGGTAGATATCAAAAAAGATTTCACTTTTTCCATTAACCACTATTTCGATAGAGGACCTGTTCTCTTCGTCATAGGACACGGGAAAATTGAGGTAATCTTTTTCAATGTTAACTTCGAGTTCACTGCCTTCCTGTGCAATACATGTTAGATAACAAAAAAGTAATAGAATACTAAATGTTCTCTTCATTATTAACTACCTCGAAAAGATTAATGGTTACTTACTTAACCTGAATTTTAAAACTCCAAGCATAATAACATGGTAGTGGATCGGGAATGTTCTCAATTATTAAATTTCTATCCTCCATATGCCATGGCAGACTTTCATCACTTCCAAGCATAAAAATTTCCGCGCCTTTAACAGGTTTCACATATGGAATGGAATAAGGCGCCTGAGGTGGTTTACTATTGGGATAACCGCCGGTTATTGCTCTATCATCCAGATCTAGATAAGTACCGGTTATTCCTGTTTCAGGATCCTCTTCATCTTTATATTCTACATATAATTCATTGCCTAACTCAATTGCGTATACATAATCACCCTTCTCCGTAAATCTGATTGTACCGCTTTTCCAGTGGTCAATTCCTCCCTCATTATAAGGAGCACATCTGGCGGCATACAATGCTTCTTTGTTTATTGCCATCCATTTACCTAATTCTCTTAATCCGTATATCTGTGACGGTGGAAGCGTACCGTCTGCAAGAGGTGCTACATTCAAAAGCGACACACCGTTTTTACTTTTTCTGTCAACTACTTCATCAATGATGGCATTTATAGGCCTGCAAAATGCGTCGGGAGAATATGCCCATGAGTGATTACCGCTGATGGATATATCAGTCTGCCAAACAACTTCTTTGGCGTCATCTTCACTGTGAGCCTCAAGATTCAAAACCGAACAGGAAAGAGGGATATCATCCGCTTTTCTTGTAACTACAACTTCTCTTCCCCATTTATCGGCTGAATTAAAATATTGAGCCATAGCAGCGAGTACATATTTTTCACCGACGCATCCTTCATCGCTGAAACCGATCTCATACCATATTTGATCCGGTTGATATTTATCGATCACTTCGGCAACGCGGTTATACCATGTCTGTTGGAATTCCTCGGAGAAAGGATAGTGCTGCCAGTCTCCTTTATATTCACGGATCGGTCCGTACAAGCCGGTGTATTTAGGATCATTTACATCAATTCCCGGAGGGCATATTTTTCTTCCAGGATTAAAATAGAACCAGTTGGTATATTGGTGAAAGGTAGTGACCGTTTTCAGTCCCTGTTTTCTAACAGCTTCAATTATTTCACCTGTAATATCGCGGCGAGGACCCATATCCATCGAGTTATATTCGGCGAAGTCGCTGTCCCACATGGCAAAACCGTCGTGATGAATGGCAACAGGCCCAGCGAAGTCTGCCCCTGCTTCTTTAAATAATTCAGCCCAGAGGTCAGGATCAAATTTTTCCGCTTTGAACATGGGTATAAAATCTTTATACCCGAATTCAACTCCGGGTTCTCCATAAAACTTTTTAACATATTCATAAGTGTTTTTATACTTATCTTCGACATGCCCCCAATTTTCCGATGTACCTCCATCAGGCTGATACATATTACGACCGCCCCAACATCCGAAAGCTGGCACCGAGTAAATTCCCCAATGGAAGTATATCCCAAGGACAGAATTCTCAAACCATTCAGGAGTCTCATGCCGGGCGAGAGATTCCCAGGTAGCTTCGTAGATTTGATTGCTATTGTCAACATCACTTTGTTTATTTTTATTGCAACAAAGTATTGTTAGTACTAGTAGAAGTACTATTACAATGCTCAAAATTTTTGTTGTCTTCATTATTTCGCTCTAAATTCTAATTAATAATATTCCAATAATTTAATTGGTTATTTATTAACTCTATCACCTAGTGTTGCTTCACAAATGGTTATCACTCTTATTCGCTAACAATATAATTATTGCCAATTACTTGAACAGTTTCCGAAAGTACTTCGGTTGTCGTTGGGATGTAATCCGGTTGTCCGCCGCCTACTGAAATTATAAACTCACCCGGTTCTACCATCCAATTCATATCTTCATTAAGAAGTGCTAATTGTTTTGGTGGAAGATTAAAAGTTATTGTTTGCTTATCACCCGGTTTCAGATGGATACGTTTGAAAGCTTGTAAAGAATGTGCTGGTACTCGTACGGTAGCTTCTAAATCTTTAACATAAACTTGAACTACCTCTTCCCCTTCAACATTACCAGTATTTTCAACATCAACAGTTATTTGAATATTCTCACCAGAATTAATAGACACAGGTATTTCAAAGTTTCTGTAAGCAAAAGAGGCATAACTCAATCCGTAACCAAAAGAAAAAAGAGGTTTGTCTTTGAAATATTTATAAGTTCTGTTATCCATACTGTAATCTTCAAAGGGAGGAAGCTGTGATGTTGATTTGTAAAATGTAACAGGCAACCTTCCTGCCGGATTATAATCACCAAATAAAACATCAGCTACCGCTGTACCACCAGACTGTCCGGGATACCATGCCTCAACCATTGCAGGTACATTAAGTACTTCATCATCAAAAGCAATTGCTCCTCCTCCAAGAACGACCAGTACAGTTGGTTTGTTTAGTTTTAATATTTCTTTAATAAGTGATTGCTGAATTTCCGGAAGTTCGATTTGATCTCTATCTAAAGATTCTTCTTCAATTAGACTTGATATTCCAACGGCAAGAATTATTGCATCGGCATCCTCAGCAATCTTCAAAGCATTTTTCAGTAATGATGAATTATCGAGAGAGTGAACCAAGATAAAATAGAATCCTTCTTCATCACTTATAAATTCAATACGAATTTTATAATTTATATTTGCCTTGAATAATGTGTATTCTCCTTCTGTACTCTCACCTACAACTAGTTTATCATTAATAAAAATCTGATAATGAGGAGCTGCAAGTGCATTCAGTTTATACAAAGCAGTTTCCGGGAAAGAAATAAATCCTTCCCAACGAATTGAAAAATTATTTATTTCAAGATCCTCAAACGGCGCACCGAATTCATCAAATATGATTATCTGTTTTTCAATTCTACTGTGAAGAGGCTTTCCGGAAAAATTTCTATTGGGATAGTATGATGCAAGCAATCCTTGTTCGTTATTTGGTGTTAATAAAAATTTTAGGGGCACAGGCGTAACAAATTCTTCATCATCAATTAATTCAGAACCTTTTGAATAAAGCACTTCTGTATTAGGAAGTTTTTCTTCCATCCCTTCTAAAATTGAAACAGGATTTGAAGGTGTTCCATGATAGTTGCCGTAAAGAACTTCATGATCATCTGCATTCGGACCAATTACAGCAATTGTTTTAATATCTTTACTCAGAGGTAATAAGTTATTTTCATTCTTTAATAGTACAATTGATTCTCTTGCCATCTGAAACGCAATAGATTTATTTTTATCTGAGTCAATTGCTTCGACTGGCAAACTTGAATATGGAACCATTTCGGGAGGATCGAACATTCCCAGTTTTAATCTTGCTAGCATAAGTCTGTAGGCAGCTGTATCGACCACGGATTCATCTAACATTCCTTTATTAACAGCATTACTAAGTTTATCAAAAGGGAAAGTCATTGCTCTGCCACAGTTCAAGTCAACTCCCGATTTTAATGCCAGTACCGCCGCTTCTGTAATAGAGTCAACCAGATGATGACCGTCATAAATATCTGTTACTGAACCGCAATCGGAAACAACATAACCATCAAACCCGAGTTGCTCTCGCAATAATTCGTTAAGTAAATAGTCACTACCGCAGCAAGATTCACCATTCAACCTGCTATACGCACACATTACCGATTGTACGTTTGCTTCTTTTATCGAAGTGATGTAGTGCGGCATATACGTCTCCCAAAAATCACGGTCGTTAGAGATTGTATTAAATTCATGTCTCTCCCCTTCCGGGCCGCTGTGAACAACATAATGCTTTACCGTAGCTATGGTTTTTAAATATTTAGGATGATCGCCCTGCAATCCTTTTATAAACGATACAGCCATCCGTCCCATTAAATATGGATCTTCACCATAAGTTTCCTGTCCCCTTCCCCATCTTGGATCGCGATAAAGGTTTATATCAGGAGACCAGAAGTTTAATCCACAAACATATCCTTCCTCAGCATTTCTTATTCCATTGTGATGCATTGCTCTGGCCTCATCGGAGATAACTGAGGCTACTTTGTACATTAACTGTGTATTGAATGACGCAGCCATACCGATAGACTGAGGAAAAACAGTAGCATAGCCTTCCATTACAGCTACACCATGCAGACATTCATTCATCCAGTTGTAAGCCGGGATACCCAGCCTTTCAATTGCTTTAGAATCATGAACAAGTTGAGATACTTTCTCCTCAAGTGTCATCCTGCTTACTAAATCTTTTGCCCTTTCTTCAAAGGACAAATTTGTGTCTTTATAATCAGGTAACTTTTCCTGTGGAAAAGAAATTGCTGTTAATATTATAATGAATAATATTACTGTAATTGTTTGTTGCATTTATTCCTCTCCATTGTTTGCATTAGTTATTTAACTAACTTTTCATCCTATTTGAATATGCCTTCTATTTTAATAACACACATTTTTTAATCTGTACAAAATCTCCGGCTGTTATCTTATAATAATAAACACCGCTTGATAATCCGCCTGCGGCGGACGATGCATCAAATTTTAGCTTATATTCACCGGGGGGTTTTACACTGTCTACCAGTCGTGCTACCTGTTCTCCCAAATAATTAAACACATCAATAACTACAAGCGATGTTTGGGGGATTTGAAAAGTAATTTGGGTTTCCGGGTTAAATGGATTTGGATAATTTTGGTATAGTTTAAATTCTTTTGGAGTGAAATTATTATCTGTTTTCTCTATACCGGTAGCAATTGATATTTTTAGTGTTATCGAATCAACAGCCAATACAGATCCCTCTTCACCGATATTTAGAAATGAAATACCAAGTTTCTTCCCGATTACTTCCGGATGATCATTAGATTTAAAAGTGAGAGTTATAGGTGTCCAGATCGTCGGCCAGTCGTTTACCCAATACAGACGTCTTATACCTAATATATCCCATTCTTGGGCTGCTAATTTTTCTGGTATATAATCATATCCCATATAAAATCTACCATTCTCTTCCCAGATATGAGGATGGCCGGGACATAGCTGATCGCTATCATCACCAAGTAGAAAACTGTTGCCATATTCTGCTTCACTTGAAGTCCACTCCATTAGACCAACACCTTCCTTGTCGTAAAAGGGTCCTGTCGGACTGGTGCCTCTTCCCATTCGTATGGAATAATTAGCTCCTAAATTTCCATAGCTGGCAAACAGGTACCAGTAATCATTGTATTTATATAGGGCCGCACCTTCAAACCATGAATTGTTATTTGTCCATTCATCACCATTCCATCTAGCTACAACGGTATGAGAACCCTCTGGATGCGTATCAAATTCTGTATCATCAGGATGATTAATTAGCTGACCATCTGCTGGATCAATTTCCGTTACCCATATTCTACCTCCTCCCCAGGTCAGCCACAGTTTGCCAGTCTCATCATCATAATAAAGATGAGCATCAAATACCCATGGATATTGGTCAACACTATTTGAAAGAATTATGCCTTGTGAACTCCATTGATAATCCGGTGGATTACCTGTTGCAGTAAGAAGCCATATTCCCGAATAAATATTATCACCTTCCTCATAATAGGTGTTATACAATCCTTTTAAACCTTGTGGTGTGATTATTGGTCCAACAGCCATATCGTGATCATAATCGATATCATTCACGCGTGTCCAGGGATCAAGAATAGGATTGGCACTATCATACTGATAGAAAACATAGTCAGCAAACTCCATTCTATATCCTTGGTCAATCCAGACATTACCACCATCATCGTTCGGGAAGATCTGCGGATCTCCCTGAATTGCTACCGGATTAACTTCTTGCTCTATAGATGAAATTGTTCCTGACTCAGTATAAAATTGAAATTTAATTATTGTGGTTGCAGAATCTCCTTGTGGCAAATTATTCTCAGAACAATTTAACAGGCAATCAACATATTCATCATTATATATACTCCTTGCCCAAACAGTAGTAGAATATATATTTCCCCATTCAATTATATGGTCTGTAAGCTGTGAAGTATAAACTGATCCACTTTCAGATATCGCATAATATTCACCATCCACCGGAGCAAAGTATTCGTGATTATCAACTCTGATATTATTCCAGCCTGTTTCTCCTGATTCAAAGCTTGGATTAGTTAGTATGTTTTCCTGAGCTTTGAAGAGTGTATAGTTTATTAAAATGAAAATACAAATCATCAATGATGTTCTCATATTAATCTATCTCCCAGATTAATATTTGGTCTTTCTTAATTTCAATTGACCATTCTTTATCATTGTAAATTAAATTAAATGATGTATTTCTCTGTGCACTTATAGTTGCATGCAAAGGTTTATTATCCTTCCATTCAAAATCAATTGTTACACCGCATCTTGTCAGAACTCCTCTTATCTCACCATCCGCCCATTGTCCAGGAAGAGAAGGCAATAACTCAACTTCAGTAGCCGAAGATTGAATTATCATTTCAGTAACTACTGCCGGAAGACCACCACAAATGTCTACATTAAATATCTCTCCCGGATCATGATATGAAGTAAAAGCCGGAGACCAGTAGGAATTGCATAACCAGTCGACACACTCGTATGCATGATCTGTATCTTTAATATGTGCAGCCGCAAGACCCTTTTGTACCAATCCGAAAGCCATCTCTGCACCGTTATTAACTCTTCTATATTTTAATCGGTTCTCAATCGCTGTTACTGCAGCTTTTATAAGCTCAGGATTTTCTTCAAAATCCTGATCAACTTCATAAAAAAGTGGATAGAGATGCGAAGCATGACGGTGTTCATTATCATTTTCAAATCCCGACCAGATCCATTCCTTTAGATCACCACTTTCATCAATTTCATAATCAGGCAAATTTTCAAGAATGTTTTTCCATACATTGATTTTGGATGACTGGATATATCCTTGCTCAGATAACTTAAGCAGATTCCTAAGTAGCTGTTTAAGTCCTGCAATATCCATCGTAGCATTAATTACTACCGGGTGAAATCCTATAGGACCAATCTCCGGCGAATAAGATGGGACAAACATAAATTTTCCATCTTCATCTTTCATTAATATAAATTCGTAAAAGTCTACAGATTCCATCATAAAAGGAATTGCTTTTTCTTTAAGAAAGTTTTCATCACCTGTATACTGCCAGTAGTCATAAAAAAAATGGGAAGTCCAGGAATTGCCAGCATACCAGTATAGATGAGGAAATTCTTCGAGATAGTGATATGTTTTTCCTGATGAACTGCTGCGCGATGGTACAAAGATCCCCGGAGCACCGTAGAGGTCATGTGCATTATCTTTGAAATCATCAAACATTGACCACATATAATTTATATATGCTTCCGTTACTTCCTGAAAATTACTATTCAACCCACAAGCTATCGCAGAGGGAACATTCCCATTCAAAGTAAAATCACCAGACCAGGCAGGACGCCATGTTCCTCCCCATATACCTTGCAATGTTGGTGGTAATTCCCCGGTACTGCTGATCAAAGCATATCTAGCTGCTTCCATGATCTGTACTAAAAAATCATTATTCAGTTTTCCAAAAGAAGAGGAATTTAGAAGGTCTTCTGAGGTTACAAACTTCTCTTCGTGACTTCCAAGACTTAATGAAAAGCGATTGAACATCTCGCCGTGTATAATTGCATGTTGTTCAAGAAGTTCTTCATAGCTCGAGGCAGCATAATTATCAATATCGGTATCCCTGTCTATAGGCAAATCGTATGATAATTTTATTTTTGATAAAACTAATATTTCATCAGTATCATTTACGAATAACCAGCCATCATTAGAACTCATTTCGCCGTTCTTTACAATAACTTTTACTTCAACCATATATCCTTTTAAAGAACCTTCCCATTTCTTTTGGAATAAAGTATAGTATGTTAGAGATCCATCATCATTTACTGTGGACTTCACTTCTTCAATTAGCTCATTAGAGGAAAATTCATCTTCCAGATCACTATTTGTTTCTGAATCATCAACCGGTAACTGTTTTAATCTAATTTTTATGTTCTGCTTTATATTATCAGGGCTATATATTTTTAGTACACTAACGTTGTCTGGTCTTGATGTAAAAATTTTCCTATGAAATACACCTTCTTTAGTTTCCCAGGCTGTTACAGCTTCACCGGTTTCATAATTAACTGATCTGGCATAAGTAAAAATTGAATCCTGAGATAATGATTCAATTTCTATCTGGCAAGCAGGAACAAGAGGATCAGTCCAGATTAAATCCTCAATACCAGCTTCCACACCCAGCTGGACAGCTAGTTCAGCAGCTTTTCTTCCTTCTCCATTTAAAACCAGCTCCCGGATAGTTTCCAGGTGTTTACCAAGATTTGGTGCCCCGGTTGGAGGATATTCTGGAAGAAATAATTTTTCATGACTTAAAATGATTATTTCATTCTGAGGTTTACCCCAGATAAGTGCACCTGTAGTACCATTGCCGGTTATCATCGATTCTTCCCATTTCGATGCAGGTTGAGAGCTGACAAAACCATGATCAGGAAAAGCTAATTTTAACTGATCTGTTAATAGCTTTCCCGATCTATTAATTTGAGCTGTTGTTGTTAAATGAAATAAAAATAGAAAAATTCCAGTTAGATATATTCGTTTCATTTTATTTTCCCGCATCATAAATTTTTAATCAAACGTTTAATTCCATATAGAATTCATATTCCAAATATCAATCGATTCGATTGATGTTTTTTCTTCTTGAGTAAAGATTTCAAAATTAAGATTTCTCATATGAGGATAAATTACTTTCGTTGCACAAAGCAATCCATCGTTCACAAATATTTCTATTATAGTTCTATCAAAAAAGAGATGAACAGTTTTAATTTTCTCATCTAGTATGGGATCAACTTTAAATTGATCTTCTCCAATTGTAAGTCTTCCCCGGGTGATACTTATTTCATAAGCTTCACCATCTTCATCATTAAATCTGAAACCTATATGATCAGTGCCTGGATTACTCACCTTCATAATCATCTCAAATTGAGGGAAATTCTGAACAAGATTTTTTGAAGAATTATTCAGTGAAATGTTAGACAGTGTTGTTAATTCCCCACGTATTTCGGTCAATTCAGGAACCGGCTTTTGAACTAATCGACCTTTCTCATCAATTGATAAATCACGTGGAAGGCTTATTGCTCCCTGCCAGCC
>JBATTD010000150.1:0-1570 GCA_049670345.1 Ignavibacteriaceae bacterium | reverse complement strand
GTTAGCATATCTTACAAATCTCAATTTTTTACAGGTTACTTTTGGTTATCTGGTCGGCAGAATAATAGTTGCAAAACTTTTTCTACCTGCATATTACAAGGGTGAATTGAAAACTGCCTACAGTTATTTGGAAGATCGTTTCGGAAGAAAAACACGAACTACCGCATCCTTTGTATTTATGTTTACGCGGATAGCTGCTGATGGTGTACGGTTGTTTGCAACCGCAATTCCATTATATCTCATATTAAAAATTGACCCAATGATAGCAATTATTCTTATTGCAATTGTAGCGTTGGTTTATACTTATACGGGCGGGCTAGGAGGCGTAATAAAAGTTGATGTGATTTTGATGTTTCTTTATATAGGGAGTGCCATACTTGCAGCAATTTATTTAATTAATCTTTTGCCGAATGGATGGACAACGTTTTTGCAAAAAGCAGCTGAGGGAGACAAATTATCAATTATTAATTTAGGTTTCGAAAAAGGCATCTTTGGTTTCTTCAGCAACCCTTATACTTTAATAGGTGGGATATTAGGCGGGGCATTTCTTTCAATGGCGTCTCATGGTACTGATCAATTAATTGTTCAGAGGTTATTTGCAACCAAGAATCTTAAGAGTGCACAAAAAGCAATAATAGGAAGCGGAATTATTGTGATAGTTCAATTTGCAATTTTTCTTGTTTTGGGAGTAATGCTTTATTCATATTATGGTCCAATGGATGTTAAATCGGATGAAATATTTCCTCGGTTTATAATTGAAGTCCTTCCTCCCGGTATAACCGGAATTATAATTGCCGGATTATTTGCAGCTGCAATGTCAACGCTTGCCGGCTCTATAAGTTCCCTCTCATCTTCTTCGGTGAATGATATATTTCTCCCTTTTTTCGGGGAAAAATTAGATGATAAACAGAAATTAAAAATTTCAAGAATGCTCACTGTGTTTTGGGCAGTACTTCTAATTTTTTCCGCAATGATTTTCAAGGAAAGCTCGCGGGCAGTTGTAGAAATTGCATTAAGCATTGCTGCTTTTACTTATGGTGGATTACTCGGTACGTTTTTACTCGGATTGTTATTTAATAAAGTAAAACAAAAAGATGCGCTTATTGCTTTTGCTGCAGGAATTGTTGCAATGATTTTTGTTATCTTTTTTTCAAATATCGGGTGGACTTGGTACACATTGATTGGAGTGACAGCAACTATTTTTACAGGCGTTTTCCTATCGTTGATTAAAATTAAGCAATAAATTATTTATCACAATACTTTTTTATGTAATGGAATGCTTCCAGGTTTCCTTTTTCGAAAGCAATTTTGAAATCTTTACAACAGCCAATGATATCCCCGATTTTTTGTTTGGCGAGCCCTCTTTTAAAATATGCAAATTCGTGATTGGGTTTTAAAATTATAGCATTACTAAAATCTTCTATTGCTATTTGAAAATTTTCTTTTTCATATTCTAAAAGACCCTTCTGGTAAAAAGCTTCGGGGTTGTTTTTTTCTATCGATATATAATGTCCAAAATCTAGTAATGCATTTTCATTATCTTGAATTTTTAATCTTGCAGAACCTCTTT
>JBATTD010000149.1:0-3738 GCA_049670345.1 Ignavibacteriaceae bacterium | reverse complement strand
CAACAGCACGGTAAACATATGCGAAAAATGAAACAACAATTAATATTATACTACCATAATAAAAGAATTGAAACAGATAAGAACTGCGGCTCATTTCCAGAACTATTAATAATATTACCATTCCAATCATCGAAACTGTTATTTTACCTAATATATTTGATGGGAGAACTTTACCTATCATTTTAGATACAAAAACACCTCCTATAAATAGTAGCAGGTCTCTTCCGATTATTAGGAAAAAATAATATCCAGGTATTTCACCAAGCATGTATAACCTGATAATAATAGCACCGATCGCAATTTTATCGGCGAGCGGATCGATAATTTTTCCAAGTTCAGTAACTTCATTACGCTTTCTTGCGACGAAGCCGTCAAGCCAATCCGTTAATGCGGCGATAATTGCTAAAGCTGCAATAACATTTCGCGTACCAGGTTCATTAATATTTCCGATTAGTATCCAGAAAGGGATTGCCATTAGTAAACGGAGGAAACTCAGCAGATTAGATATAGTGTATATTTCATTTTTCTTATACATATCATCTCACAACGGCAAATTTACCAATCTTTTCATCACTTTCATTATCAAACTCATCCAACATTACTATGCGATATATATAGATACCGCTTGCTAAAAATGCCCCGGAAAAATCGCTTAAGTTAAAATCTGCACCACCGTTACCATCATTTTCTTCCACCTCGCCAACTTTAGTTCCATCCAATGTCCAAATTGTTATATTAGCATATTGCGGCAGATTGGCAAATGTAATTTTAGTTATTCCTGTTCCAATTTCTGCTGGATTGGGATAAGCATAAACATCCGAAAGATCATTTGCGAAACCAGTTAATACGATATAACTTCCCGCGCCCGAATTAATTCCGATATTACCGGATGATGAAGATGACTTAATATTTTTAACATGTAGAACATACTCTTTCCCTATTGAGCCAACCGGCTTCTGACCGTTCAGATTTATTAGAATTGATTTATTATTGTTTTCGTCAATTGTTATGCTTGTTACTTTATTATCCGGTTCGAAGAAATAGTTCCCCACATTTTGCGCTGAAGTTTCATCAACATCAAAATTAAATGTAACTCTTATCAAGTATGGATTTTCAATTTTAAATGATGAAATGAAAAATTCCTGGTTTGCAGTTGTTGAATCCATTGTAAACTGAACAAGAGCAGACTCAATTGGCGATCCGTAAAAATCTTTCAGGTCTTTTATCAATAACTGGTTTCCACCCATCGGAATTGGCTCTCTGAATGTAAGTAAATATGCAAATTGATTCGCAGGAGCAACGGAATTAGGAATCCCAACATTCATCAATTCAAATGCCTGAAGGTTTTCAATTGTATTATTCATCTTTTCTGAAAAAGTTACTGTAACAGTTGTAGCACTCAACGCTTCGGCTGAAAGTACTTTTCCTGGAACGTGAACATAAACTTCAATTTGAGAGGATAGATTTGATAACGGTATTTGTTTAAGTGGATCAAACGCCTGCACTGCATAATAATAAGTGGTATTATTGTTCAACTGTATATCCAAATACTCATCTGTAAAAGTTGAGTCAATTAGTTCAAGATTGTTCTGCTCTGTGCCTCTGTATATATAATACTGATCAACATTGCCGTTCCAAGTTAATTGTACTGTACTTGAATCTGCACTGAAGCCATTTAAATTGTATGGCGTATTAACCATTATCGAAACTGCAAATTCGTAAAACTTTATACCATCAGCCGTTGGAAAAGCAATTTCTGTTACACCATTTAAGTTCAGATCACCAACAAAAACCGAATTTGAATTTATATTTTCTTTATAAGAAATAACCCTATTAATTCCGGAATCGTATTTAAAGATGAATGAATAAGGAAACATAAAAACTATAAGTTCATCACTAAGATCATTGTCTAAATCAGCAAAGCGTACACTGTTTTCAGAACGCTGGAACGCTGAATTAAATTCACTTGCAGCATCAATCAATGCCTGGTCGTAAAGGACATTGAAATTATCCCCAATCAGGTTAAAAACGATTAAGCGGTAAAAAGGTGCAATATCAACCTGCGGGATGGAATGCAGAAGTACACCTAATTCATCTATACCGTCGCCGTTATAATCTCCTGCTGCAATAAACGCTGCTGATCCAATAAATCCAGTTGTTATAACACTTCCCTGCCGGTAATCATCTGTTCCAAATATTTCGTAACTAAATACATCACCATCTAAATCAACAGACCAAAATTCATTTCTGTCATCACCATTAATATCAGCTATAACACCATTTGGTGCATCTATTACATTGTACCCAAAAGATTCTTCTGTAAAATTTACTAATCTAATGGGATTAGATACACTTAAAACACTATCAACTTTCCACACAGTAAACGAAGTGTCAGAATCAACAACAACTATTTCTGTTTTACTATCATCGTCAATATCCGCAGCCATCACAGGCCAAAAGTCTTCCTCCTCTTGTGCAAATTCTTCTGTAAGTGAAGACGAGCCTGCTGATGTTTGTTCATAGATAAATCCATCTCGAATGAAGAAAGCTAACACATCATTCAGCCCATTATTATTAAAATCTCCAAAGTCGCGCACTATTCTTTCATCTAATGAATCTATTTCTTCAAATATATCGTTGTTAAGTCTGAACAAGGATGAAACTGTCGTACTTGTAATCTCACGTAAATAAATTTCTCTTGAATCAGTTGTGGTTAGACTAACCGGATCTTCAAAAATACTACCGGATGGTAATGAGTATGGCAGTTCTGATTCTCCGGAATATTCTGCTTGGAATCTTGTGGAAAATATGAAGTTCGAACCTCCATCGTTAATTAAAGTTGATAAGCCAACAAGGTTTTCTGCTTCAAAATATACTTCATAGGCTGAATTCTGCTCTACGATCTGCCTGGGAATAAATCCATAATGCAATTCTTTAATAAATTGATTATTAGTTGTAAAACCATCAAGAGTAATAAAATTAAATTCCTGCTCGCTTAACCTTTTGTAAAACATTCTTACCAAAGATGGTTCGTCTGTGGTCATTGATGCAAGTATAGTTGTTTTATCACCATAATAAGCCGGTCCTATTGAAATTAGTTCAGTTACAGGCGGAGTTCTGCTGATATGAAAATTAACACGTTCTTCAAGTGTTCTTGCATTGCTCAATTGAACTTCGAGACGAAAAGCATACACAGTATCCGGTAGTGATGAAATATCGAGTGAGTAGATATCTTCATTGTTAAACTGAGTGATTTCATTCTCAATTAAAGTAATCCAATTAACGGGATTATACCCTGTTCCGTAATACAAAGAATAACTAACAAATGAAGCTGAAAGCACTGAAGCATTTACGGTTATCTGGTCATCAAGAGTTGCAAAATCCTGTGTGGGGCTATTAATCTTTATTACAGACGGAGCAATAACGGTTAGTGCTCTGAATAAATTCAACCTCCCCGCCCCGCTTCTTAAATCCCATCCGGGTTCACCGATATCATCTGAAGTTGATTTAATAATCTGTTTGACTTCTTCATTTGTAAAATGCTGTAAGGAGAGAATTAATGCTGCAGTGGCAGCAACGTGAGGAGTAGCAGCCGATGTACCGCTTATAGATGCATAGTTGTTATTTCTTGCTGTAGTTACAATTGAAGAACCCGGAGCAACCAAATCGAGTGTTGAGCCATAATTAGAACTGCCTGAAACAAAATCATCTATGGTTGAATTCCCAACTGATATTACT
>JBATTD010000148.1:0-5248 GCA_049670345.1 Ignavibacteriaceae bacterium | reverse complement strand
TTATTAGTTTCGGACAGGTGATCGCGGCACAGACTAATCCAAAATGACTTAGTACAGGTTCAATTTTTAATGCATATTTATGTTCCAGTTCATCGAGTGTGATTTCTTTCCCTGCAATAGTATGTTTTATTTTGTTGAAGAACCCATCTACATCCAGAGGAGAATTTATCGGCAAATGATTAATTACATTTTTAATTACTGTGGCATTGTAGGTATTAATATAGAATGCAAGTTTATCTTCATTAGTAAAACCACTAATATCTGCAGATTCAATAGCCGTTATATAATTATTAAACTCATTATTGTTTTTGAAAGCGTCGTAGCTAACCATCCCGCTCTCATCAACAAATTCCTTTAGCAGATCATCAAATATTGAATGATCGAATTTATTTGATTGTGCATTACTGCAGGTAAAAATAAACAGCAATGGAATGGTGTGAATAAGAAATTTTTTCATTGTAAAACTTTAAATTCATTTTTTGATTGTAGCAATATGACTAAAAAAAAGAGGAAAGTCAGCAATGAAATTTAAAAGTGTAAGTTCCGATACAATTATTTTTTAGATGAGCTGATGTAATTCGCCCTTTGTACCATTATAACGCCGGAAAAGATTAAAGCGGCTGCAAAGAGAATGTTGATTGATAAATCTTCGTTAAGAAAATACCATCCAAGTATCAATGCAATTATTGGATTGATATATGCATAAGTTGAAACCAATGAAAGCGGCAGATGCTGAATCGCATATATGTAAGATGCATAACCGAATATTGAACCGAAAACAACCAAATATGCAATAGATAAAAATCCATTTTGGGTTAAATGAAAGTTACTGTGTTCGCCAAGAATTAATCCCAGCAAAGTTTGTAATGCTCCGGCAATCAACATTTGTATTGAAGCGCCCATCATTGGATGCACCGAGATTTTTTTATACTTTGAATAAATGCTTCCGAGTGACCAGGCAATAACCGCACCCATCAATGCGAACACCCCAAGCAAGTAACTACCGTGTATCCAATGCTGCAAATCTTTTGCAAACATCATAAAAACACCGGAAAGACCAAGAAGTAATCCTATAAAAATATTACGGTTAAATTTTGGTCCTTTTGGTAGTAGTGATTCAAACCCTACCATCCAGAAGGGAAGAGTTGTGATAAGAAGTGCTGCCAAACCACTTGGTATCCATTGTTCTGCAAAAACAACCAACCCGTTTGCTATACCTAACAAAGCAATACCAACAACAGCGAGATGTTTTATTTCTTTTTTAGGAGGAAGTTTGTTTCCCATCAATCGTTGAATTATGACTAAAATAAGTCCCGCTGCAATCCAGCGTGACCCCGCAAAAAGCATTGGGGGGAGGTCAGTAACACCTATTCTTATTGCAAGGTAAGTAGTTCCCCAAATTATGCATATAGCAATCCATGCGATGTAAGCTCGTAATGGTGGTTTATTCATTTTTGGAATTAATACTATACATTGAATAATGCTGTAAATATACAACAAAGTTTATGAATGAAAAGATTTGATGATAAAAGGGAGTCTCATCTATGATTTTACTCCCTTAACAATATTAATTAATGATGATGGCTATGATCGTTGCAATCTTCCAATTGTCGTGTTTCGAGTTCACCTTTGATAAATTTGTTTACCGCGTCATCAGCAAATTTTTCATCTGTTAAAATAGGCCCAATATTATTTTCCTGCAGGTTTTCAATCATTCGCCAACCTCCTGATTTGAAAATCAAATAATTACAGTCTCCCAATCCTTCCACTAATCTGGCATGTCTATGTCCGCCGCCATGGTGTTCATGCTGATGCTTGCCTTGAGCATGATGAGTAAAAATATTTTCTCTTAGCTCAATTCGGTTGATTTTTTGTTCTTCAATTTGGTAAACAAGAAACCCTCTGCATTTGCCGACATGGCCGGCTACTGTTTCTTCGTTATTTGTTGCTACTGCAATTTTCATTTTGTCCTCTAACAAAGTTAAAGATTTTGTTAATTTGAGTTCCAGCTACGACCACAACCTTTGCAATATTCAGTTTTCGCAAGTTTAGAATATTCTTCCGGTGTACTATTAATCTTTATTGCCTTACCGTTTAAAATACCGTCTGCCGATTTTTGCCTGGCGTTGCTAATTATCCTTCCGAATGTTGCACGGGAGATTTTCATTTTTTTTGCAGCATTTTCGTGAGAGTATTTTAACACATCAGCGAGTCTTAATGCTTCGAGCTCATCGTGCTCAAGTGTCACTTCATTAAGTTTCTGCATCGGTATTCCACGCGGTTTAAAATAAAGAGAAGCCGGATTGCATCTTATTCTTCTATGCTTTTTGGGTCGTGCCATAATTCAGTAATTTTTAATTATGAGTATATGCTCATAACAAACATAGCCTTTTCTGATATTATTGTCAACAATCAATTTAGGTCAAAAGCAAAAGCATGCGCACAATATTACTTTGAAAAAAACAACAACACTATAATTATTACAATACCATTGCTTTATTTTTCATTACCCTTTACCTAATTTTCACAATTGATTTTTGATAAATATTATTTTAATACACAAATGATTTAGGAGAAGAAAATGACAACCATAGTAGATATAGTTAGTAGAGAAATATTGGATTCGAGGGGAAATCCCACAGTAGAAGCTGAAGTTTTACTTGAAAGCGGAGTTATCGGCAGGGCAGCAGTTCCCAGCGGGGCATCAACCGGTGAACACGAAGCTGTTGAGTTAAGAGACGGTGATAAAAACAGGTATGGCGGTAAAGGTGTACTAAAAGCTGTTGAAAATATTAATGAAAAAATAGCAGATGAATTAATTGACTTTGACGCAGCAGACCAGGTTGGAATCGATCAATTTCTAATTAATCTTGATGGTACAGAAAACAAATCCAATCTTGGCGCAAATGCAATGTTAGCAATTTCACTAGCTTGTGCAAAAGCTGCAGCTGAAACTCTTGATTTACCACTCTACCGTTATATAGGTGGAACAAATGCAAGAACTTTACCTGTACCGATGATGAATATCCTTAACGGAGGAAAGCATGCAGATAATAATGTTGATTTTCAGGAATTTATGGTAATGCCTGTTGGTGCACCAAATTTTGCTGAAGCATTAAGAATGGGAACAGAAACATTTCACGTTTTAAAATCGGTGTTGAAGAAAAAAGGTTACAATACTTCTGTTGGTGATGAAGGCGGGTTTGCACCAAATCTTAAATCAAATGATGAAGCTATTGAGTTGATATTAGAAGCCATAAATAAAACCGGATATAAAGTTGGTGATGAGATTGCCATTGCCCTCGATCCTGCTTCCAGTGAAATGTATTTGAGCGATAAAAAATCTTATCAATTCTTTAAATCCGATAAATCAGAAAAATCATCCGAAGAAATGGTTGAGTATTATGCAAACTGGGTTAATCAATATCCAATTGTATCGCTCGAAGATGCACTGGCAGAAGATGATTGGGATGGATGGAAATTATTAACCGACAAATTAGGGGATAAGATACAATTAGTGGGTGACGACATTTTTGTAACGAATACGGATAGATTAGCGAAAGGAATTGAATTGGGAATTGCTAACTCTATATTAATTAAAGTTAATCAGATTGGAACTCTTACAGAAACTTTGGATGCAATTGAAATGGCAAAAACATCCGGCTATACAAATGTTATCAGCCATCGCTCCGGCGAAACCGAAGATACAACCATTGCCGATATTGCTGTTGCAACTAATGCGGGACAAATCAAAACCGGTTCTACTTCAAGATCTGATAGAATTGCAAAATATAATCAACTGTTAAGAATAGAAGAAGAATTGGATACTACTGCAATTTTCCCTGGAATTGCCGCATTAAATTATAACGGATAATGAATTTCTTTAGCCCGGTTAAATTCCGCCGGGCTGACTTCTTATAAAGTAACAATTCTGCACTCGTCTCGTTCATAATTGTTTGCAAAACAATGTTGAGTGGACGAAGAAATCGAATTATTTTTTATGCCCCGTTTTTTTAACGGGGCTTTTTTATTTTAAATTTTACGAATGGTATGACACAAATGTTTAGTAATTTTAAAGCGTAAAAAAAATGAATTGTTCGGATAAAACAATTGACTAAAACATTAATCCAATTATTAATTTTATATAATCTGCAGAGTTTGTTATGCCATCATCATCAAAACAATTGCAAAAATGTGAAGCCTTAATTAAAAAACACAAAGTAGAAGTGATTGATCTTAAAGCGATTGATCTGACAGGACGGCTGCATCATATATCGTTACCTGTTTACCCGGGAATAATTAAAAAATTATTAGCAGAAGGTGTTGGTTTTGATGGTTCAAGTTATGGATTCAGAAAAGTTGAAAACAGCGATATGATATTAACACCGGATTTAAATACAGCAAGTATAGATCCATTTCGTGAGGCACCTACTCTAAGTTTTTATACTCATATTCTACTATCCGATGGAGCAAGAACACCATTCACACAAGATGCAAGAATGTTAGCAAAAAAAGCTGAGCTGTTATTGAAAAAAACAACGGGTGCCGATAAATCGTGGTGGGGACCTGAATTTGAATTCTACATTTTTTCGAATGTTGAATATGATACGAGAACTGCAACATCGTATTATAAAGTTGAGCATGCTGAAGAATTTTATAAAAAAGCTTATCACGCAGCTAATCCTTTTGATGAATACGATGACTTCCGGGATGAAGCATCTAAGCTGTTGATGGCTCAGGGGATAAATGTAAAATATCATCATCACGAAGTTGGTGAAAGAGGGCAACAGGAAATTGAAACATATTTTTCCGATCTGTTAACAACTGCCGATAATATTATTACAGCAAAATATATTCTTTTCAATTTTGCAGAGCAGAAAAACCTACACATTACTTTTATGCCAAAACCAATGTATCAGCAGTCAGGTAACGGATTGCACTTACATCTATACCTTACAAAAAAAGGAAAAAACGTTTTTTATAAAAAAGGCGTATACGGAAATATAAATGAGTTTGGAAAATATTTTATAGGCGGCATTCTTAGACACGGTTCGGCTCTTGCAGCATTTACTAATCCAAGTACAAACTCTTTTAAACGATTAGTTCCCGGTTTCGAAGCTCCCGTTGCTCTAACGTACGGACAGGGAAATCGTTCATCTGCTATTAGAATTCCCAAATATGTTTCCAATCCTAATGAAACAAGAATTGAATATCGCCCGCCCGATGCAACAGCCAATCCATATTTATG
>JBATTD010000147.1:0-7152 GCA_049670345.1 Ignavibacteriaceae bacterium | reverse complement strand
GTTAACTAATGCATATTCTGCATTCAATTTATTAATTTATGTAAAGTGGAAAAGCACCGAAAAAAAATAAATAAAATCGATTCTGAGATCATCAAGCTTCTGGCCGATCGCAGAGATTTAAGCCGGGAAATCATCAGCCTCAAAAACGAGAAGCAAAGTTCGATTCGTGATAAAACGCGTGAGAAGGAACTGCTTACTCAGCTTGTAGAGCTGGGAAGAAAAGAAGGATTGGATTCATACCTTGTTACAAAAGTATTTCAAGAAATAATTGATGATTCCATTCAACTTCAGAATAGAATTGTGTTGGACAAAGATAATTTCGAATCATCATCAACGAGTAAAGTTGTTGCAATTCAGGGAATCGAGGGTTCTTACAGTCATCTTGCCTCACAAAAGTTTTTCAGTGATTCAAAAGATGAAATATCTTTTAAATATAAAGACAGTTTTGAGGATGTTGTAAAAGCAGTAGGAAACGATGAGGCCGATTACGCAATGCTGCCTGTTGAAAACACAACTTCGGGAAGCATAAATGATGTTTATGATGCAATTATAGGTTCGCAGCTTTCAATTGTCGGAGAGGAAATTTTTCATGTTAAACACTGCCTTGTTGGCATTGAAGAAATAGCGCTAAATAAAATTGAAAAAATATATACACACATTCAGGCGGCAAGACAATGCAATAAGTTTTTATCGGGAATTAAAAATGCTTCTGTTGAATACTTTATTGATACAGCTCAATCCGTTCAGAAAATTAAGGAAGAAAAGAATCCGCACTACACCGCGGTTGCAAGTGAGGAAGCTGCAGATTTGTATGATGTCGTTATACTGAGGGAAAACATCGCTAATCAACAGGGAAACTTTACAAGATTTTTAGTCTGTGCAAAAGAACCAATCTCTGTTGATACAAGAATACCTGCCAAAACATCTATAATAATGGCTACATCTCAAAAGCCCGGATCGCTTGTGGAAGCTTTATCAATATTCCGCGATCTCGGAATAAACATGACCAAGTTGCAATCCAGACCCATTATTGGAAACCCATGGGAAGAAATGTTTTATCTCGATTTTATAGGTAACGAGGAAGATAAAAATGTTAAGTTATTGTTAGATGAGCTGGGAAAACATGTTCGTTTTATAAGAGTGCTGGGATGTTATCCGGGCAAAGATACTGATAGAATAAAAGTAGATGTTCCTCTTCAAACCGAAGAAGAAATTTACCGGGATGAGCCAACACCACCATCTAAAGAAAAAAAACCAAAAACAAAAGTAAGTTATAAACTTGCAAGCAGAGAGTATAAAAGCGATGACACGTTAGTGAAGGCAGGTAATGTTACAATTGGTGGTGATAATTTTGTTGTGATTGCCGGTCCGTGTTCGGTAGAATCAAAAGAACAAATAATGGCTTGTGCAAGAGAAGCAAAAGAAAATTATGCACAAATTTTAAGAGGGGGGTGTTTCAAACCACGCACATCTCCTTACAGTTTTCAGGGGCTTGGTTATGATGCTTTGAAATATTTGAAAGAAGCCGGGAGCGCTTATGAGTTGCCCGTAATAACAGAAGTTTTAACAATCAACCAGGTTAGTCGTGTTGCTGAACATTCTGACATTCTGCAGGTAGGTGCAAGAAATATGCAGAACTTTGCTCTGCTTTCGGAAGTTGGAAAATCACTCCGACCTATTATGCTCAAAAGAGGAATGATGTCTTCGCTTGATGAATTGCTGAATGCCGCCGAGTATATTCTGGCTAAAGGAAACAGGCAGGTTATTCTTTGCGAAAGAGGAATACGAACTTTTGAAACAGCTACCCGCAATACACTTGATCTCGGTGCAATTCCCGTACTTAAAGAACAAACTCATTTACCCATAATCGTTGATCCTTCACATGCAATGGGACAAAGAGATAAGGTTATTCCTCTTGCAAAAGCTGCAAAGGCAGTTGGGGCACATGGAATAATGGTTGAAATACATCCTGAGCCGGATAATGCATTAAGCGATGGTCCGCAATCTCTTTACTTCAATCAATTTAAAAATTTAATGAGTGAACTTTCAAAAATGTAAGTAAGAATTGCTCTTTTTCATTTAAAAAAATCCAAAGCGATTTATTCGCTATAAATGCCTTGCTCGAGCGGTATTTGTTTCATATTATCCTATATTACTAACAACAATCCGTTGAAATTGTCGTTTTAAAGTGTTTCAAATATCAAATATGACGGCAGGAATGATTATTGATAACAGTGTATTATTTTAATAAATAATTCTGGTTTTTTATATGAAAACTTTCATTATTCTACTCATTCTTAGTGCTGCCGGTTATTATGGCTATACGGAATATTTTGATAAATCCGGAACTGTAGAAATTACAGGTAACATTCAGGTATCTCAACAAGGTAATTTTGATATTAATGCTCCACAATTAGGCGAGGATCTTTATATGGTAACTATTGGTGGAACAGCAAAAAACACCAGCAAAAAACCGTTAAAGAATGTATTAATTAAATATAAAGTTGGTGGAATAAGCACCACCGCAATGATATTTGATTTAGGACCTCAACAGCAATTAGATTTTACTACATTGGGTGTAAAAACACGTGGCAAGCATCCTTCATTCTATCTGGAAAATGTACAATTTGAAGAAACCGATTAAATAAAAAAAGCGAATATTAATTGCAGGCGAATTGATAAGCATTCCCTCAAGTAAAAAGCCACATATTGAATAGATAAAACATGAAACTGAAACTATCAGGCTATTAATTTATTATTAAGCGATTAGTGCGTTGGGATAAAATGCCGCCCATGCAAACCAGTAAGCAATAAATGCTTTCGCTTGCAGTAAACTTACACCAGCTCTTGGTCCTTCAATAGCTTCACCGAATATATTCCATTTGGTTCCTTCATTATCCATCATTACGAGAGGCAGTTCACCTTGAGTAAATGTAAATTCCAAAGTGGTTCCGTCATCTAATTTTCTTTTATAAGCTGCAGCAAAATTCTTTCCGCTGCTTCCTATTACAACAAATTCCTCTCCTCCAAAAGATACATTATCAATCGAAACCTCAGATGAAAAAGAGTTTATTACGAATGTCATTGTTTGTCCTCCTGCAATCAAACCAAGAACACGCTCTTTTTTCTGCAGACGATTGTCTTCATTACTAACAGGAAAAATTAGATCATCATTTGTTTTATATCCTCCATAGGGATAAACACCATACTGTCTCCCAAAACCGGTATTTGTGGATAACAGTTTTGAAGCTGGGTACATTTCACGCCAGGTTTTATAAGTTGTTTCAATTATTTTGCTTGTTTCAATTTCATTTCCAATCAGCGCACCGTTAACACATTGCAGTTTCATTTGCGACCAATTGCTGCTGCTGCCTCTGTCGTATGGAATAAGATTAGAATTGTACAATAAACCCGAAACACCGAATGCTGAATTTGAAACAACACCATTTCTTTTCCATGCTATTGCAGAACCGGTTAATGGGCAATAAGTAATTGCTGTTTTTTGTCCGCTAATATCATCGTTCACTATTTCATGCCAATCAAGAATCGGATGTGGATATGCTCTTAAATTTCCGCCAATTTTAATTCCTATAACCAAATCATCATCCAGTAAATAAGGCGCATCGTTAATGTTTGTGAATTGCGGATTATCTACGGATGGTATGCCATCTCTTCCCGGTCCGCCATCAAATACTTCGTCGGCTGGTATAAGCCAATCTCCAGATGCATCGGCATTATCAACAGTATCGCAACTGTTAAGATAGAGAGCTAATGTTAAGAGAGAAATTATTTTTATTACTTTCATTGTTAACTCCTTTTAAAATTGATCATCTTTTAAATTAATATTATAAAACAACCCAATCGAAGCCGAATAGGTTGTTGTTAACTGTGTGCCGGTTAAATTTCTGTAAAGTGGAATTTGCCCGCTTAACATTGCTGTAAAATTACCGCTAATTTTTCCGTTTACACCCGGGACAAGGTACAACCAGTTTCCTCCTGTGTTGGGAAGCTGCCCGTCATCAAACTTATCCGGTGTTGTATTTCTGAACCGCAGCATTAAAGTAAAATCAAAAAACGTATCGGTTCTATATCCGGCACCAAGATTTACGAATAATTCATTACCAAATGTATACCCTTGCTGGAAGCTATCACCAAAACGATTGTTTGTACCGTACAATCTGTAAGAACCATTTAAGAAAATATTAAGTGGAAGTGCGGGCACAAACCCTTTTGAAAAATATCCCCACAATACTCCGTCCCACGAACCGGTTCCCGGCTGCATATCTGCAGGTACTAATATTCCGTCTGATCTTAAGGTGGAATTACCTATTGGGAGTTTGGCTCCCGCACCAAGAGTAAGTTCTATCTGATCAACAAGCGATAAAGGAATGAAATTATATTTTACCAGAATGATACCGTCACTTAATCCGCCGGTATTTAATCTGCTTGATCAATTGCCGTACGAAGAAATTTGCCTGCTTTGGTTTATAAATGTAAAAAGCGCTGTGAGGGAAATTCTTTCTGTTAATCCGTAATTAACCTCCAACAGAAACGAGTTGACCCTTCGCTCACGAAGATCATCGTCCAACCTTACTGTTCCGGCATAAACATCCTGCAGACTATTAAGCTCATAAGTTAAACCAACTTGCAATTCACCTTCGGATGCATTTGAAACATCCAACGAGCCTAATAACGGGGAACCCGCAGAACAGCAGGCTTGCGACAATAGTTCCACAGTAATTAGCACTAATAAAGCTATTAAATATATTCGTCTCATCTATTTATAATTGTTTGTCTTTGCATACTCGTTTCATGATCTGCTTATTTCTGAATTACGTATCCATAATAACTTTCTAATGCCATCTCTTCTGTCGTCTTGATTACATTACCATGTTAGTGCCCTTTATTGGTTTTGCCTATTCGGTGATGCAAATCACCAATGCGTCCATACACAGAAGCTTCACGATTCAATTGTCATCTACCTGTCAAACTTCATTCATTTCACTTTATATATTGGCACTAAATTAATTACCGTATCGATAGAATGATGGTTAACAATAATTTATTTATTCATAAACAAAAGAAAGGAAATAGCATGAAAACTATTATTAAATCACTCACATTAAGTTTGCTGATTCTGACTGCTGCATTTGCCGGCGGTTTTGATATAAACAGTAAAGGCGAACAAACATTCTCATTTAAAGATAAGATGGGAAGAAACCAGGCAACTTTTTTCAGCACAACACCGCTGGAAGATATAACCGGAATGAGTTCAGATGTTTGGGGAACAGTATCATTTAATATTGAAGATGTTGAGAATACTCTGAAAGGAGAGGTGTTAATCTCCACAGCATCACTAAAATCAGGTATTGATTTAAGGGATGAGCATATCAGAAGTGCGGATTGGCTTGATGCAGAGCAGTTCCCAACCATATCTTTCAACATAAAAGAAGTAACCGGGATTGAAAAAATTGAAGACAACAAATTAAAAGCAAAGGTGCTTGGTGAGTTCACGGTGCACGGTGTTACAAAAGAAATTGAATCTGAAGTAACGCTTGTTTATCTGGAAGAAAATGAAATGACGAAAATGAAAGCTCCCGGTGATCTTTTAGGAGTAAGGGCTAAGATCAACATTAATCTTTCAGATTACGGTGTGCAGCATATGGCGCTTGGTAAAAAAGTATCGGATGAAATAGAAATAAATGTAAACATTGTTGGTTCAAACAAAATGTAAATAGTAATGTTGGTTGAAGAAACGATGAGCAAGGCAAGGTTAGCTGATGCAAAAAAGCTCCGCAATTAATGCGGGGCTTTTGCTATTAAATTTTATGCAATGGAATCAATTTGCAGCACGGGTTAACTCTAATCGCTCTAAAAATTTCTCTTCATCCAAATCTCCGTAAGAATATAATTCATCATTAATAAACAATGCCGGGGCAATAATTATACCTTTAGAGCTCACTTTCTTAATGTCTTCAACTAAAAGATTAATTTCTTTTCTGTTCCTTAAAAGTTCTTTTATTTGGTTTTCTACCCTCTGGCAGGAAAGACAATTATCTGTAATAAAAAGAGTAATGTTCATTTGATTTTTTACTCAAATATATTACTCGCAGTAAATCTGTACTGTCATCATAATGACAGAAATGTATTTAACCTGCTCTTTTGTTTAATTCTTCTTTGTTTTGAATAATCAATTTTTTCCGGTCAAAATTGATTACGCCTTTTTCTCTAAGGTCTGTTAATACAGAATTAACCGTCTGCCTCGAACAAGCAGTGAGTTCTGCAATATCCTGATGTTTGAGAAATGGTTTAACAAAAATCTCTTCGCCAATTAGTTTACCGTTTTCATCGGCTAATCTTAAAAGAAAAGAAATAACACGCTGCTCGGCATCTTTAAAAACTAATTCTTCAATCCGCTCTGAGTATTTGCGCATCTTTAAGCCAATAAGTTTCGTCAGGCGAAGATTCAGCTCAGGGTTACGTTCAACAAACTGTTTAAAATCTTCTTTATTAATTGCACAAACTAAAACTTCATCCATTGCTGTTGCAAAATCTTTTCTTTCACCTTCATCCAGGAATGCCATTTCACCAAACACTTCTCCCATGTTTACCAATCCTAATATCATTTCTTTTCCATCGGGAGACATCCTGGTAAGCTTTACCCTTCCCTTCTTCAAAAAATAGATTGACTTTGAAGGCTCCTGCGGAAAATAAATAGGCTGGTTTTTAGATATGTTCTGCATGGTAGTAATCCTTTGTAGTTCTTCCATGCTTTCCTGTTCCAGGCTCTTAAAAATGTTAAAATTTTCGAGATACCAGAATTTTGTTCCTTCAGCTGCCATAGTAACCTCTTAATAGTTTTATAATTAAATCGAAATGAGAAGGTAATTCAAAATATAAAATGAATTTGTTATTATGAAATGATAATTTTAATACACTTTGGAATCTTCTTAACATAACTGAATTTTTGGAGAACAAATGAAATTTATAATTACCTGGCTGGTTTTCATTTTCCTGCTTGCATCCGGTAATACTATTGCCCAGAAAATTGAAATTACCCCATTCGCCGGTTATATGTTTGCAGGAAAACTTAATACTATAGATGGTGAGTTGAATATAAAGAATGGAGGCAACTACGGGTTAATATTTGAT
>JBATTD010000146.1:0-7126 GCA_049670345.1 Ignavibacteriaceae bacterium | reverse complement strand
TTCAACAACAAGCCGGAACCTTTCTTCTTCAATTTCACCTTCCGGGGTAACAGGTCCCAATCTTTTTTCAACTCTTTCCAGGATTTCTTTGTAAAGTTCCTGGTAATAATTTACTGCTTCAGGTGTTCCCCTGAATCCAATATTAATCGGGCCTATATAATAAACACCAGCAAAGTATGCATCGATCGGAGAAGGAATATTCTTAGGTGTATCAAAAATATCAACCATAAGGTTTTCAGTTTTAACAGAGTTCTCAAGTATTCCTTTTAATTTATCTTCATCATATTTAATTCCGGAAACCTTTTCCATCTTAGGGATAACTTCCTCCTTTAACTGCTTAACCATGTACTGCGTCATCTCTTCGGTAATTTCACCATCTTTCTGGTAAGGGGTGTGAAGCATTGCAATTTCTACATTAGGATATAAATCTTCAAGTGATTCAAACCACTTTAGAAAAGTGAAACAGCCGGTGTAACTTAACAGCAGCAGATCCGGATCAGGAATCTTTTCGCCCGTGGGACCAATATTTCCTTTAAGCATCATTCCGATATCGCACTTAACATAAGTACAAACATCTTCAGAATGCCCATACTTTTCAGCTTCGCGGATGTAATCACCCGATTTTTTTCTCATACCGGATTGAAGTGCATTTATTTCAGGATAAACAGGCAGCAGATCAAATGCATGGATCAATTCAGAAAGATTTCCCGGAACAAAAGTGTAAACAACTTTTTTACCAGTTTCCTTAGCGGTGCTTAAATCCTTAAAAAGTTTCCCCACCATCTCCTTCTGAAGAATCATGCTTCTTTCTTTTTTAACTTCCGCTTTTTGTTTTGTTGCTGATGACATAATTTTAAATCTTTATTAATGATCTTTATTTAGCCTGCTGCTACTTCTTCTCCCCAAAGTTTTATTGAATCGGAAAACGCTCCCACCTGCTCTTTAATATTCTTAAACTGACCTGTATTTTCTGCATACTGGATGCTGATATAACGAAGATTTATTTCGTCACAAGCTTTTTCATAGATTGGGACATCCAGCAACGCAGGATCGCAGAAACTAGGAGCAGCAAAAATTATTCCATCAACATTTCTTTTCCTGGCGAGTTCAATCAATCTTGTTTCTTTAGGATTATCAATATCGTAAACAGAGGAGGAGAAAGTGCTTTTGGTAAGGTATGCTTCTACAAGTGCATTTAGCGGGTCATCTGTACCGGCATCAATATCCCCTTGTATCCATCTTGATCCAAGCATAAAATCATCTTCCACAATATAACAACCGGCTTTTTCAATTGTTTTTATTAAGCCAACCGGCGGCTGTTCGCAGAAAGAACCGGATACAAGTATTTTTATTTTATCCATCGGTTCGCCGGTTTCCTCACGAATAAAATCAGAAACTGCTTCCAATATTTCATTATGTTCTTCAACGGGAATAACCAAACCTGCGCGGACAATATAATAAACTTCTTCTGCTGTTAACCTCCATGGAAATTGTTCCCTTGTGTCATAAATCTTTTTTATCAGTTCCCTGTTTTTATTATAAAGTTTTATTGAATGGTTTAATGCTTCGGCAGTTACTTCTACTTTGTTTATTTTTTTAATAGCGTTAAGAACGTGATCAAGTTCGCTTCTATAAAAGGTTCCGCCAATCTCGGGTTGAAAATTCTGCGGGAGATCGAAATAGTTGGCAAACTTGCCTTTGCCTAAAATCTGAAACATACCGGAAAGATTTCTTATAACATCGCAAATTGCAGGAAAGATAAAACCATCGATGCCTTCAAAGTGATTATCCAAAGCAAGTTCTATAATTCCCCTGGGAATGCGGCATATATATGATTGATAGTAAGCATCCCCTTTTATGATCTGTTTTCTGTCACCTGCACCATAAATCCCAACTGTCATTCCGTTTGCTGCATGAACAATTTCCCTTGGAAAATAGACCGGCATATGCCCGACTAAAACCCTGTTGCTTTCTTCAGCTTTCCACTCTTTGGCTCTAGTAAAACTCAAATCGAATGCGAGCTCTTTACATTTTTCAATTAGATTATTAATTCTTTTCATTTAGCATTATGAAGTAGAAAATATAAATAAACCTTATTAATTTTACTTGATAATAAGACATTTTTGTCTGAAAATCAATTGCGATAAATTGACTTTTAATTGAAATCCTTATTTAGTTCTATTTTACTATAAAGTTTATAATTATAAAATTATAAATTACTTGCTGTTTGTCAAATTATTTGTCGGTTTTTATACCTAATATTTTTAACAAAAATACTAAAAAAGATTAGGAATGAAGAGAGCCCGGGGTAATTGGAAAGCAATTTTTATATTGTTTACTGCAGATAGCTTTTATAGAATTGAGTATCAATGAGTCTGCTCTAAGAAGGTATGGGAATCAAAAATACTTTTTACTGCTACAATAAATTGAATTCCCCAAAACTTAAAACAGAGCTTTTTAGTTTTGACTAATTATCTATTTTTATGATTCACGCTTAATTACAGTCGCCATAGTTACACCACCGCCGCCACAAATTCCGGCAACACCATAATTCTTATCCAATCGCTTTAAAGCATGGTATAATGTTACAATAATACGTGCGCCGCTTATTCCGGTTGGATGACCCAAAGCTATTGCGCCGCCGTGTACATTAAGCTTTTCTCTATCCCATTTTAATTCTCGTTCATTTGCAAGTACCTGGATAGCAAATGCTTCATTTACTTCTATAAGATCCATATCATCCAATGTCATTCCGGCCTTATCTAATGCTGCGGGAATGGATATGGCCGGGCCCTCGCCCATTGTTGCCGGTTCAACAGCAACCTGGCTGTAAGATACAATTGAGAATAATGGTTTAACACCCAACTTCTCTGCCATTTCTCTGTGTGTAATGACAAGAGCAGTAGCTCCGTCGCTTAATCCGCAGGCATTACCTGCAGTAACGGTTCCATCTTTTCTAAATGCCGGTTTTATTTTAGCCATCTTTGCAGTATCAATTTCATGTCTGATTGTTTCGTCTTTATCAAAAGTTATTGCCGGAGTTCTTTTAGTTGCTGGGATTTCAATCGGTACAATTTCTTCATCGAACCATCCGTTCTTCTGCGCTGCGGAAGCCTTAAGATGACTGCTAATTGCAAATTCATCCTGTTCTTCTCTTGATATTTTATATTTATCATAAAGGTTCTCTGCAGTTTCTCCCATACCCTGACCTATCAACGGATCAATGCTATCGCTCCACCCATCTTCGATAACTTTATTACCCATTTTAAAACCATCCCAACGGGCTCCTTTTAAAAGGTAGGGAATTGTACTCATGCTATCGAAACCGCCCACTAATACAACATTGGATTCACCAAGACGGATTGACTGAGTAGCGAAGGCAAGTGCTCTCATTCCTGATGGACATGCCATGTTTAAAGTGATTACAGGAACAGATTCAGCAACGCCACCTTTTACTGATGCCGTCCGCGCAGGGTTGGGTCCATTGCCTGCCTGACGGCAACTTCCAAGTATAACGTCGTCTATCTGTTCGCCTGTAATTGAAGCACGAATAATTGCTTCTTTAACGGCGACTGCCCCGAGATCATATGCTGGTATATCTTTTAGTGTGCCGCCGAATTTACCCATGGGGGTTCTTACTGCTGAAATTGCTACTATATCATTTAAATCCATGGTATTCTCTATTTAATTGATTTACGATGTACGAATTACGATTTTAATGTTTTAAGAGATTTAGTAAAAATAGCAACTAATTCATCTGCTTCTTTTATTAAAGAATCAAGTTCTTCATCATTTTTAATTAGTTCTACCTCTTTTATAAACTGAAGCCAGAATAAACTTTCATCCGCTTCTTCTTCAACGATCTTCATCTTATTAATAAAGTCAGCTCTTGATTTTCCTCTGCAGGCAGCTCGGTAATTAGCAGCTTCCGATGATGAAGATTTTAAGAGTTGATAAGAAATTACTTTAGCACCTTGAGTTTTCGGAAATTTATTAACAAGTTTATAAACTCTTACGGCAAATCGCCGTGTTCTTTCCATTAATTCAAACTTATCCATGAATCAAAATCAAATCGTAATTCGTACATCGTACATCGTACATCAAATATACTGTCCTCCATCTACTTTTATAACTTCGCCTGTAATATGGCGAGCCATTTCGCTGCACATAAATGCTACAACATCTGCAACTTCTTCCGGCATCCCGATTCTTTTTAAGACTATCTCATCAATAGCCATTTTACGCACCTCTTCAGTTGCTTGTTTCATCATATCTGTTTCTATTAAACCGGGTGCAACAGCATTTACATTTATTCCATACTTTCCTAATTCCTTTGCAACTGTTTTTGTTAATCCGATTATACCCGCTTTTGATGCTGAGTAATTTGCCTGGCCGAATTTACCACGCAGCCCGTTGATTGATGTTACATTTACAATTTTTCCAAACTTTTGTTCACGGAATATAGGAGCCACTGCACGTATATAATTAAAATAGCCCTTTAAATTAATATCAATTACGGTATCCCATTGTTCCTCGGTCATTTTCCAGATAACACCATCCCGGTTGATTCCTGCATTATTAACAAGGATATCAAGCCCTCCAAATTCTTTTATTGTATCATCAACCATTTTACCGGCATCACCAAAATTTGAAATGTCTGCCTGTACCACAAGTCCTTTGCGACCCATAGCTTTTACTTTATTTATTACCTCTTCGGCTTCTTCTTTATGTTTACGATAGTTGATTGCTACATTTGCACCGAACTCAGCTAACTTAAGTGCAATAGCAGCACCTATTCCTAAACTGCCGCCGGTTACGATAGCTGACTTACCCTCGAGATAAATGCTGTTTTTGTTATTATTGTTTTCCATGGTATATGTGTGGTTAGTGATTAAAAGCTTTTATACTCACCTGTTATTTTGCATTAATTATGGCGTACCTAAAAGTCAAAATATTAATCCGCCTTTTAAAATTAACAACTACTTTAATTTATAACTAATTATTTTGTGAAATAAGTTTCAATAATTTATACCGGGTAGCTGCTCACTATTTTTTGACTCAGATGTTTTTTCTCCTGTTCCGGGATGAACGCTTTTGAGATAGCATTCAAATTACACTTCATTAAATGTTCTGCTCCCCAGTTGAATGTATTAATTAAATTTTTATATTCTTCGCTTAGTGATACATTGGCGAGTGTTCTACCATCTGTGTTAACACCTAGCGACACACCGGAGTTGTATAGAAAATTTATCGGATGATTTTTATACTGGTTAAATATGTTGGTCTGGATATTACAAGTTGGACAAATTTCTAAATGTATGTCGTTTTTTATCAAGTAATCAACTAAGTTCTGATCCTCAATAGATCTTACCCCATGACCAATTCTGGAAGGTTTAAAAATATTAATTGTTTCCCATATACTTTCCGGTCCCTTTGCTTCGCCGGCATGAGCGGTACGCGGCAGATCGTTTTTAATCGCATATAAAAATGCCTCTTTATTAGCATCAATGGTATAGCCGCCTTCATCAGCCGCAATATCAAAGCCTGCAACAGGAGAGTTATCAATAAACCTTTTAACTAATTTTACGGTTTGAAGACTTTCTTTTTCACTGAAATGTCTGAGCGTACATAATATTATCCCGGCTTTTATTCCCGTATCATTAATACAATCTGTTGTTTGATCTGCAACAATATCCACAACTTCTTCTGGCCGCAATCCTTCTGCAAGATGAATTAACGGTGCGAACCGGATTTCTGCATAAATAACATTTTCTCCCCCGAGCTGCTCAAACAAATCCTTTACAACAAGCCTGAGATTCTTTTCTGTTTGCATCAGGTTTACCTGGTTTGTTACATACTTAAGTATTTCATTAAGACTGTTGCATTTTTGTGGACCAATGAATTCTGATTTGTAATCACTTGCAGAAATATCAGGACGAATTTTTGAGACAACATCAAAACTTAAAGAGCAGTCAAGATGTAAGTGGAGTTCTACCTTGGGTAGTTTTTCTAAACTTGTTAAATCGTTATTCATAATTAAAATTATTTGTTATCTGTTTTCCCCATTAAAATTATTGACGATACTTTTAATATCAGCAGCATTTTGAACTTGATAATCCGGCAGGACACTCCAGCCCGATGTATCCACATCAAAGCCATAAAATGCACCGATGCTTAAAATTTTTGTTTCCAGATTATTCTCGCTTAAAATATTATTCGCGTTCAATGCACACTGTACGTCTGTTTCATGATCTCCAATATAAATAACAACCCCCGGTTTAAAGTCTGTAAGTCTTTCTATGCACATCATCAAACCTTCGGGATTGGGTTTTTGTTTATCCAGATCTACTTCTTCATATCCAATGACGATCTTAAAATAGGAGAGCAGATTTTTCTCATCTAAATATTGAATTATGTTTTCTCTTGAATTCTGAGAAACAATTCCCTGCGGTAAACCACCTAATTCAATAATTACCTCTTTTACACCATTGATGAAGGGTATTGGAGTATTATCATTGAGCTGGTATTCAGTCCACATTCTACCGGCATCATCTGTTTGCTCCTCTGTTAAACCAAAGCTTTCTTTATAAAACTCCCGCCAGTTGGTTGCTTTAATATGTGCCTGATGATAATTACTTAACGAGCCTAAGGCAGGAATATCTGTTGGATCCCCAGATAAAATTTTTGAAACTATTTTTCTTGTTACATTTAAGTTTTTTTGCCGGGAGTCAACGAGTGTTCCATCATAATCCCAAATTATTGCACAAACTTTTCCTGGGTTTTTACCGATCAAAATGTTTTACATCATCCTAATAAGTTTTAAAGAAAATAATTTAAAAATAAAAAAGCCCCTGCATTATTGCAGAGGCTTTATGAAAAAGAAGGAATTATAAAATACTAAAGAAGTATCTTAATCCTAATTGCATCTGCCATCTTGATGATATTCCCGGGTCATCAATATAGGTTTCTTTAAGATTGGGATCAAAATTAAAAACTGGATCACCGCTACTATCAAATCCTGCTAAACTAAGAGGATTGGTTGCAGCAGACGAAGCAATTTTTCTTACTCCTCCTATGCTAAGCAAACTTGGAACATTCAGGATGTCCAAACTTAATTGAATAGTAT
>JBATTD010000145.1:0-2349 GCA_049670345.1 Ignavibacteriaceae bacterium | reverse complement strand
CTATGTATGGAATCTGCCAGCCGCCAAGATATAAAGTAACTATCAATGCACTGGCAATAATCATATTTGCATATTCCGAGAGGAAAAATCCTGCAAATTTCATACTGCTGTATTCTGTATGAAATCCACCTACAAGTTCCGGCTCAGCTTCTGGTAAATCGAACGGAAGCCTGTTAGTTTCAGCAAATGCAGAAACAAGAAAAGTTATAAATCCTATTGGCTGCACAATTGCATTCCACATCCAACCTGATTGTGATTCAACAATTGCAATAGGTCTTAGTGATTCGGATAAGAGCAATACGCCTCCGATTGAAAAACCCATTGATATTTCATAAGATATCATTTGCGCGGATGAACGGATACCGCCTAAAAGAGAATACTTGCTGCCAGATGACCACCCTGCCAAAGTTAAACCGTAAACCGCAAGTGATGTTAAAGCCAAGACGAACAATATTCCCATATTAACATCCGCAACTACTAACGGAATATCGTAACCGAAGAGATGAACTTCCGGGCCAAATGGTATAACTGCAAAAGTAGAAAAGGCAATAAACAAAGAAATCATTGGCGCAAGCAAATGAACTATTTTATCTGCTTTTTCAGGAACAATATCTTCTTTCAACAACAATTTAAAAACATCGGCAAATGGCTGCAGCAATCCTTTCCAGCCAACACGGTTAGGACCAATCCTATTCTGTGCCCACGCGCTAACTTTTCTCTCAAAGTATGTCAGATACGCAACTGTTAAAAATAACAGAACAATTACCAGCAAAATTTTTGCAAGACTAAATAATATTATTTCCCCAATACCCATCAGATTATACCTTCCATTTAAGCATTAACTTTTTGTTCTACAAATTTAATGTTTAATTTAACTCCTGTCTCGCCAATATCATCATAATCCAAACCTTTAAATGCTTCAACCTGGCTACTCATTTCCGAGAAAACTTCCTCAGCCATGTTAAATTTCATCTTGTGTCCTAATGCACTGGCTAAACTGGTTAAAATTTTCCAGCTTGCTCTCGCATCCCTTTTAATACCGGTTGCCCATCGGTCGAAATTTGTTCCGAACTTATCCAACCGACTCATTTCCATTCCATCCAGTGCTCTATCTGAATCAATTGTAGCAACAGCAGGTCTTATTCTTTGAATAACGCCTTCAAAATTTATTAGGGTTCCGTTTTTCTCAGCAGTAGCTGAAGAAGGAAAAATTATATCTGCAAGCGCTGTTGTTTTGTTATAATTTGATGAATGAACTATCAACAAATCTAATTTGGCAAAAATGTTTTCAAGCTGTGGATTGGCAGAGACAACATCATCTTCCAATACATAAAGAGCTTTTATTTTTCCTTCTCTAATCGCTTTTATTACACTTTCAAAATTCAATCCAGATTTTGAAGGTGCAATACCTGTAAGCTTTGCTCCTACTGAATTGGGTGTAACATCATTTTGCTTTAGAAGATCATCACCAAATTCAGAATCAAAATGGTTCATAAAATCAAGATTACCGCTGCCAATAACATTTCTAGCAAACTTTGCTAACAAATAATTATCTTCGCAGGTAGCATATGCTGAACCAAGAAAAGCTACTTCATCTTTTGCGAACGATTTTATTCTTGAGGCAGTCTCGGCATAAATTTCATCCCAGCCAACTTTAATAAGCTTACCATCTCTTCTTAACTGTGGGCAGTCAACCCTATCTTCAGCATTAACATTTTTAAAAGTATTAAGCCGTCCATAATCACACATCCAATAACTGTTAACCTCTTCGTTATGCCTTGGGGTTAATCGTAAGATTTCATTATTGCGCACCCAAATATCTATATTACATCCTCTCGAACAACCCGTACAAATTGATTTTGTAGCAGACATATCCCAAACTCTCGATTTAAAACGAAAATCGATGCTTGTAAGTGCACCAACAGGACAGATATCAATTACGTTCATCGAATAAGGATTATCTAATTCTTCACCCGGAAAAGTTGTAATTGTAACACTGTCACCTCTCTGTACAAACGTCAGCTCGGGGTCTTTAGCAATTTCATCACAAAACCGAATACATCTTGAACAGGATATACATCTTTCGCCATCGAACATAACGTGCGGACCAAACTGCACGTGTTTCTGCTTATGATTTTTTTCTTCTGTAAACCTGCTTTCACCTTCACCGTGGCTGTAAGCATAATCCTGCAGTTTGCACTCACCTGCTTCATCGCAAATAGGGCAATCTAAAGGATGATTTATTAAGATGAATTCCATCACCGCATTGCGGGCTTCAAGTGTTTTTTCGGATTGGGTGTGTACAACCATTCCTTCCGAAGCTACGGTGGAACAAGCAATCATCAGCTT
>JBATTD010000144.1:0-12727 GCA_049670345.1 Ignavibacteriaceae bacterium | reverse complement strand
TTCTTATTGTTTCTTTAAGATTATCTTTCGATTTATAATTTTTCCCTTCAACAATCCAATAAACTCCAATTTCAGGAAATGTTTCTTTTAATAGTTTCATTGTAATGATGTTGAATCCGATAAATTTAATTTGGGCAGGGTTAATGGTTTTTAATTCAGTTAGATTTTGTAATGGTTTTATTATTCTTTCGTCACTTTTAATTTCAACAAAAAGAATTTTATTTCTTGGTATGGTACTAATCACTTCATCTAATAAAGGAATCCTTTCATTTTTCCATTTGGCGCCCTTAAATTTTCCAACATCAATCTTTAACAGCTCAACGTAATTATTTTGTGCAATTCTTTTATACTTCCCGCCCGTTCGTAAAGTGGTCTTATCGTGAATGAGGACAATCTTTTCATCTTTTGTTAACTGCACATCAATTTCTACTGCATCGGCATTTCTTTCCCATGCAAGATTGATTGATGCAAAAGTGTTTTCAGGGGCATCATAGGATTCACCACGATGGGCAATGATTAAAAATTTTTTATTCTGCATTATCAAAACTACTTACTTTTGATTATTAATATTGGGCCCCATTATTCTTCCATAGGGTGAGAGGAAATTATTGTTAGATTAAATAGAAATGTATTTATTCGAATTAGTTCTGCATTTCATTAGTCAACTTTTCTATTGCAGCCTTAATATTATCAAATTTAGTTTCGTCTTCCGCAGCAACTGGCGGTGCTATACGTTCATTGCAATCGCCAATCAGGCAGCGTTCGCAAGTATCGTTTACTTCTTTAATCCTTATCTTCGGATCATCCCAGAATTTAATAGTTTGTTTTAATTCTTCATTTACTAAAAAACCAATCGTTACACTCGATAAATTATCGTCGGTTATCTTATTTCTTCTTGCAATAGATATGGTGAGATATTGGTCTCCCGAATTATAAAACTGAGATTTCTGAATCCCTATTACCATCTTATCATATATTCTATTCTTGTTTATTTTTTCTTCAAGTTCTTTAAGCACACCAATTGAAATCCATCTGCGGCAGTAATGTTCTATGCTTTGGTAGCCGCCAGGATTTTCGTGTGTGTTCAGTCGCAGCTCTTTTGTTAACCTAATTTTGCTTGTGCCAATAGCTGTATTAAATCTTAAAAAGAAAAACTGCTGAAGATTAAGAAACTTTGAAGAAAGACTGGCTAATCTTTGAATGAACATTTCCGGTGTTGAATTGTATGCCTTAATCAATTTAAGAAATTCTCTGCCATCCCATTTATGCTTAGCGAAAAACAATTTGATGTTTTTAATCAGCTTATCCTTATTTATTATCAATGCTGTAGAAAAGTATGAAGCATTAAGATTATTGAGAAGCTGATCGAATGAATCAAGTTTTGAACCTGCATATGCGTATGAACGGTCTTTGATATTAAGGAATTTGTAAGCCAATTCTTTTCCCAAAATAAAAGATTTTTGCGGATCGGAAAGATTATTATTCAGGAGTAAAATATTCTGCTGACCCAGTACAAACAAACCGCGCACTTCTGAAAGTTCCGGATATTCATTCATTTTTTTAACATCTACTTTATAATTGAACTTGTCTTCCAAAATTTTTAAAAGCTCTGATGAACTAATTTGGAGATTTGGTTTAAGATTAAATTTTTGCGAAAACATTTCCACCGAATTTTCTAATTCAGGGAAGTAATTTTCATTAAATTCCTTGTATGTTCTTAAAGCAGTTCGTGAAAAATTATTTTGACTTAATTCCGAACTTTTTGCCATATCAATAAGTGTGGTAACAAGTGCACTCAATTGGAGAGGCGCATTTGCCATTATAACTATCAACTTGTTAATATCTATACCGTAATGATCGAGAGGAAGCTGCTCAAAAATATTAGATTCGAGAAGTTCCCCAAGTGGGGCAAGATTTCTTGTTAGTTTAAGCGAGACGAGTTTGTCGTAAGTAACATTAAGTGTATTAGCCAGTTCTGCAATCTTATCAGCTTTGGGATATTTTTTACCGCTTTCAATTTCATTTAAATATGATACAGATAAACCACTTTTCTGTGCAAGTGCAGATAGTGAGAGTTTTTTTTCCTGCCTTAACTGTTTAAGCTTTAAACCAAAAATTATTTTTATATTATTTTTTGTTGGTTTCATAAAGATGGTTTGTGATCTAAATCATCAATTTGAGATTTATCTTAATTAATATAATTATTGTGTAAACTAATTTACAGCAAATATTCTTCATTAGCGAATTTTCGCTTGCAATTTACAAATTATATTTATATTTTCAAGTCAATATTTTAGTAAGAAAATGGAATGTAAAATGGAATCCAAAGTTCCTGATATCAAGAGGTTAATTGATGTCATACCTCACCAACAGAAAACCCATCCTAACGATGATGCTCTCTGCGATAAAGCCACGGGAGAGTGGCGTAAGTATAGTATAAGTGAGTGTAAGGAAATTATTGATAATTTTAGTCTTGGCTTATTAAAAAAGGAATTAAAAAAGGATGATAAGATAGCCATAATCTCCGGCAACAGAACCGAATGGAATTTTGTGGATATTGGTTCACTGCAGGTTGGTGCTGTAATAGTTCCGCTTTATCCAAATATGAGTGAAGACAACTACCATTTTATACTGGAAGACGCAGAAGTAAAAATGGTGTTTGTCGGCAATAAAGAACTTTATGATAAAGTAGGAAGAGTTAAAAGAAAGATTAACAGGCAAATTGATGTTTATACTTTTGACGAGGTTGACGGTGCTCAGCATTGGACAAAAGTAACTGATAAAGCTGACGAGTCATTACATGAGGAGTTAAGGCAGAGAGTGGATTCAATAGATGAAGAAGACCTCGCAACAATAATTTATACTTCCGGTACAACTGGCACCCCGAAAGGTGTAATGCTAACTCACAAAAATATTGCAAGTAACGTTAAATCAATATTTCCGGTATTACCAATTAATTTTACCCACAAAGTGATTAGCTTCTTACCTCTTTGTCATATTTTTGAAAGAACCGCCTCATATTACTATTTGACAAATGGAATATCGGTTTATTATGCAGATAGTACCGATAAAATAGGTGAGTATCTTCAGGAGGTAAAACCAAATTTCTTCACTACTGTTCCGCGCGTGCTTGAAAAAGTTTATGATAAAATTATGGCCAAAGGCAGGGAATTACCCGGTGCGAAAAAAGTAATTTTTGGCTGGGCATTAAATCTTGCAAACCATTTTCATCCGCAAGGAAAAAATAGTTTGTTATACAATATAAGACTTGGTGTTGCACGAAAATTAGTCTTTTCAAAATGGAAGGAAGCTCTTGGCGGTAATATTATTGGAATAATGAGCGGAGCAGCTGCTCTTCAACCCCGTTTGGGCAGAATATTTAACGCTGCTGGAATTCCAATAGTTGAAGCATACGGACTTACAGAAACGTCGCCCGGAATAACGAGTAATTGTTATGAAAAAGGTGATTATTATATTGGCACTGTTGGACCAGCTCTGCCCGATGTAGAAATTAAGTTAGGAGAAAATGGTGAGATCCTTTGTAAAGGACCAAACGTTACAAAAGGTTATTATAAAAGACCAGACTTTACAAGGGAAGTAATTGATGAAGATGGATGGTTCCATACCGGAGACGTTGGGGAATTAGTAGAAGGAAGATTTCTGAAAATTACAGACAGAGTTAAAGAAATATTTAAAACTTCAGGCGGAAAATTTGTTGCTCCACAGCCAATCGAAAATAAGATGAAGGAATCATTATTTATCGAACAGATAATGGTTATAGGTGAGAACAGGAATTTTGCTGCAGCACTAATCGTTCCGAAATATGATTTTATTCTGGGATGGTCGAAGATGAAAAAATTAAACATATCCACCAGGGAGGATGTAGTTAATTCAATTGATGTAAAAAATAGAATTTGGGAAGATATTGATAAGTACAATAAACGATTTGGCAAAGTACAGCAAATTAAAAAGTTTGCTTTAATCGAAGATGAATGGTCTGTTGAAACCGGTGAACTCACACCAACTTCGAAAGTTAAAAGAAGAATAATTAAAGAAAAGTATCAGGAACTTTTTGAGAAGATCTATAGCGAATCGGAAACAAAGCATTTTGTATAAAAATATTTTATGGAGCAGGGAGTTATTTATTCAACAAATAAACAGTAAAAAATTATGAGAAGACAAATAAAAGAAGTCGCAGTTTTAGGTTCGGGTGTAATGGGCTCACGAATCGCTGCACACTTTGCTAACATTGGTAGTAAAGTTTATTTATTAGATATCGCTCCGAAAGAGTTAACTGGAGAGGAAAAGAATAAAGGTTTAACTCTTGAGGATAAAGCAGTTAGAAACAGAATCGTAGATGGAAATCTTAAAGATATTCTAAAGGCGAAACCTGCTTCACTTTACAGCAAATCATTTTCATCAAGAATTACAACTGGAAATTTTGATGACAACATGGATTGGCTTAAAAACGTTGATTGGATAATTGAGGTTGTTGTTGAGAATCTTGACATAAAGAAAATTGTATTTGAAAAAGTTGAGAAGTTTCGGAAACCCGGCACATTAATTACAACGAACACTTCCGGTATTCCTATTCATAAAATGCTTGAAGGAAGAAGCGAAGATTTTCAAAAGCACTTTTGCGGTGTGCACTTTTTCAATCCTCCTCGCTATCTGCAATTGATGGAGATTATTCCTTCTCCTAAAACAGATGAAAGTGTTATCGATTTCTTAATGTATTACGGAGATCTTTTCCTTGGTAAAACTCCTGTGCTTTGTAAAGATACGCCCGCGTTCATTGCAAATCGAATTGGTGTGTTTAGTGTGATGGCTGTGTTTAAGCTTATGACTGAGATGAAACTAAAAATAAAGGAGATTGATTCATTAACCGGACCGCTTACGGGTAAACCGAAATCTGCAACATTTAGAACAGCAGATGTTGTGGGTTTGGATACTTTGGTAAAAGTTGCGGAAAATATTCATAAAGATTGTCCCGAGGATGAAGCAAGAGATTTATTTTCAATACCGGATTATGTTAATAAACTTGTTGAAAATAATTGGCTTGGTGATAAAACAGGACAAGGTTTCTATAAAAAATCTAAAGATGATGAAGGAAAGAGAGTTATACTTGAGCTAAATATTGATACGTTTGAATATCAGCCCTCAGAGAAACCAAAGTTTGCATCAGTACCTGCGGCTAAACAGATTGATGACTTGCGTGATCGATTGAAGGCACTTACGTTTTCGAAAGATAAAGCAGGTGAGTTTCTGAAGAAACTTTCATTTATGATCTTCCAGTATTCTTCAAACAGAATCCCCGAAATATCAGATGAAATATATAGAATTGATGATGCATTACGAGCGGGTTTTGGTTGGGAACTCGGACCCTTTGAAACATGGGATGCAATCGGTTTAGAAAAGTCGGTTAAAAAAATGGAAGACGAAAATCTTAAACCGGCACAATGGGTTTACAATATGTTGGAAAAAGGTTTCACTTCATTTTATAATATTGAAAATGGATTACGGAAGTTTTATGATATCGGCTCTCAATCTTATAAAGAAATTCCGGGTAAGAGTAGTCTTATTATACTTGATAATCTTCGTGCAAATAAACCTATTTGGAAAAACGTTGGCGCAACCCTGCACGATATTGGTGATGGTGTTCTGAATCTTGAATTCCAGACTAAAATGAATTCAATCGGTTCGGAAATATTAGAGGCAATAAATAAATCAATCGAAATTGCTGAGAAAGATTTTAGAGGATTAGTTATCGGTAACGATGGCCAGCATTTTTCAGCCGGTGCAAATTTAGCAATGATGTTTATGCTGGCAACCGAGCAGGAATACGATGAAATTGATATGGCGGTTCGGCTTTTTCAGAAAGCCACAATGCATGTAAGATATTCAAGTGTGCCCGTTGTAGTTGCCCCTCACTCCTTAACATTGGGCGGTGGCTGCGAAGTATGTTTACATGCTGATAAAATTGAAGCTGCTGCCGAAACATACATCGGTTTAGTTGAAGTTGGTGTTGGAATTATTCCTGCCGGCGGGGGGACAAAAGAAATGACGCTCCGTGCTTCCGACAGCTATAGAAAAGATGCAATTGAATTGCCCGAACTTCAATGGCGGTTTTTAAACATTGCTATGGCAAGCGTTGCCACCTCGGCGCACGAAGCTTTTGATATGAATATTTTTGTTAATGGAAGAGATAGTATTGTTGTTAATCCTCACCGCTTAATTGCGAATGCAAAAAAATCTGTTATTGATCTTGCGGACAAAGGATACACTCAGCCGATTCCGAGAGAAGATATTAAAGTGCTTGGAAGATCAGCTTTATCGGTAATGCTTCTTGGTGCATATTCATTCCATGCCGGCAGATACATTTCCGATCACGATAAAAAGATTGTTGAAAAGTTAGCTTATATAATGAGCGGTGGAGATCTTTCTGCAAGCACATTAGTTTCAGAACAGTACTTACTAGATCTTGAACGCGAAGCATTTTTAAGTCTGATTGGTGAAAAGAAAACATTGGAAAGAATTCAAAGTATTCTAACAACCGGTAAGCCATTAAGAAATTAATTTATGGAAAGTAGAAGAGTAAATAATTTTAAAAATTAAAAAGAAGTAATACCATGAGAGAAGCATATATAGTAGCAGGTTATCGTACAGCTGTTGCGAAAGCTAAAAAAGGCGGATTTCGTTTCTACAGACCGGATGATTTAGCCGTAGACGTTATTAAGCATTTACTGAAATCTGTTCCCGAATTAGATCCCCACAGAGTTGATGATCTGATAGTTGGGAATGCCTTTCCAGAAGCTGAACAAGGACTTCAGGTAGGCAGAATGATTGCACTAAATTCTTTACCAATGGAAGTCCCCGGAGTTACAATAAACAGATTTTGTGCTTCGGGAATTGAGACCATTTCTATGGCGGTTGCACGTATTCAATCTGGTATGATGGATTGTGTTATTGCAGGAGGAATTGAATCGATGTCTATGGTCCCGATGACCGGCTGGAAACTTGCCCCGAACTATACAACAGCAAAAGATTTTCCCGGTTATTATATGGGAATGGGCTTAACCGCAGAAAAGGTTGTACAGGAATATAAAATATCGCGTGAAGACCAGGATGAGTTTGCATACAACTCACATATGAAAGCACTTAATGCACTTGAACAGGGATACTTTAAAGATCAGATTGTGCCTATTGAAATTGAGGATGTTCATCTTGAAAATGGAAAGAAAAAAGTGAACAAGTTTTCTGTTGATACTGATGAAGGACCGCGTGCAGATACTACAGTTGAAGCTCTTTCAAAATTGAAACCGGTATTTGCTGCAGGTGGAACTGTAACGGCTGGAAATTCCTCACAAACTTCCGATGGTGCTGCATTTGTTTTGGTTATGTCCGAAGATATGGTGAAGGAACTTAATCTAAAACCATTAGCAAGATTAGTTTCTTATGCCTTAGCAGGAGTGGATCCTACCTTAATGGGTATCGGTCCGATTGAAGCCGTTCCGAAAGCATTAAAAAAAGCAAATATGAAATTGGATGATATAGACCTGGTTGAATTGAACGAAGCATTCGCGTCACAATCCTTAGCTGTTATTCGTACACTCGGATTAAATCAGGAAGTTGTAAATGTTAACGGCGGAGCTATTGCTTTAGGTCATCCATTGGGTTGTACAGGAGCTAAGCTGTCTGTTCAAATACTTAATGAGTTAAAAAGAAGAAATAAAAAATATGGTTTGGTAACTGCCTGTGTCGGTGGTGGGCAAGGAGTTGCCGGCATTTATGAATTGTTAAACTAAGAAATTGTAAAAAGAAATATTATAATTAAAAGTAAGGGTGGATAAAATGTCAGAAGAAATAAAAACTGCAGTTGGATTAAAAGGCGGAGAATTCCTGATAAAAGATACTGATCCGCAAAGCGTTTTCATTCCCGAAGAGTTGAATGAAGAACAAAAAATGATGAATGAGGCTGCCAGGGAATTTGTGGAAAAGGAAATCTGGCCAAGGCTGGATGCTATTGATAAACAGGAGGAAGGATTAACTGTAAGTCTTCTCAAACAAGCAGGTGAACTTGGACTGCTTGGAGTTTCGATCCCGGAAGAATACGGAGGATTGGGTGAAGATTTTAATACGAACACTGCACTTTTATTTGAAATGGGTGCAAGTCATTCGTTCAGCGTCTCTTATGCTGTTCATACCGGAATTGGCTCACTGCCAATACTTTATTACGGATCTGAAGAACAGAAGAAAAAATATTTACCAAAGCTTGCCAGCGGTGAACTGATGACTGCTTATTGCCTAACCGAACCAACCTCCGGTTCTGATGCGCTTTCTGCTAAAACCACCGCAGTACTTTCTGAAGATGGAAAGTATTATACACTTAACGGGCAGAAGATGTGGATAACGAACGGCGGTTTTGCAGAAATTCTTATAACTTTTGCACAGGTTGATGGTGATAAATTTACCTGCTTCATAATTGATGCAGATTCAGAAGGGTTCAATCGTGGTGAAGAGGAAAATAAACTTGGAATAAAAGGGTCTTCTACATGTGCACTCTTTCTGGATAATGTTAAAGTTCCTACTGAAAATGTTTTGGGTGAAATTGGAAAAGGACATTACATCGCATTTAATATTTTAAATGTAGGAAGGTTTAAACTTTGCGCAATGACTACTGGCAGTGCAAAGAAAGTTGCTACAATTGGAATTCAATACGCAAATACAAGGAAACAGTTCGGGCAGCCGATCTCAAGCTTTGGTGCAATTAAGTATAAAATTGCAGAGCAGGCAACCAGGATATTTGCTTCGGAATCTGCAGCCTTCAGGGTGAGCGATTTGATAAGCAAAAAAATTAAAGAACTGAGAGAAGAGGATAATAAATATGGAGAAGCTGCCGTTAAAGCCGCAGAAGAATATGCAATTGAATGTGCAATGTTAAAAGTCTTTGGTTCCGAAATGCTAGATTATGTAGTGGATGAAGCAGTGCAGATTCATGGCGGTTATGGTTATTCCGAAGAGTATCCCGCTGCAAGGGCTTACAGGGATTCAAGAATAAACAGAATATTCGAAGGTACGAATGAGATCAACCGATTACTAACTGTTGATATGCTTATTAAACGTTCAATGAAAGGCAAAATTGATTTTATGGGAGCGGCTCTTGCTGTTCAAAAAGAACTAGTGTCTATTCCGGAATTTGGTGAAGAATCTAATGAACTTCTTGCGGCTGAACTAAAAGCAATTCAAAATGCTAAAAAGGCGATATTGGTTATTGCAGGTGCTGCTGTTCAAAAGCTGATGGAAAACTTAAAGGATGAACAGGAAATAATTATGAATGTAACAGATATGATGATTGAAGTGTTTGCATGTGAATCTGCATACTTAAGAACGATGAAACTTTCTAATTCAAAAAGTGATTCGGAATTACAACCGTATGTTAATATGACAAAGATTTACATCAGCGATGCAGTGGAAAGGATAAATCTTTACGGTAAACACGCAATAGCTGCTTTTGCTGAAGGTGATGATTTGAAAATGCTGATGCTGGGATTAAAACGATTTACAAAGCATGAACCGGTTAACACAACAAAGTTAAGAAGAGAAATCGCCGATATGCTTATTGAAGCTGATAAGTATTGCTTTTAATTTAGTATAGATACCTGTAAAGCAACAGTAATAGAGCCCTGATCTTCAAGATTATTATGATTTATTTTGATCTTAAAGAATCATAACTATAATAATAAATCTGTGTGCCATTAACTAAACAATTATCAATAATAGCAATCAAAACATGCAAAATCATCAATATAAATCCTCAATGCTAAAAGAAGATTCGCTTAAAGATAAGGTAATTGTTATAACCGGAGGTGGTACAGGACTCGGCAAAGCCATGGGAAAATACTTTGTTGAGCTTGGTGCCAACCTTGTGATCGCAAGCAGAAAAAAGGATGTGCTAGACGCAACTGCAAAAGAATTATCAAAAGCTAAAGACCAAACAATACTTCCGGTTCAATGTGATGTGACGGATTATAGTTCAGTAGAAAATTTATTAAAATCATCCATTGATAAATTTGGCAAAGTTGATGTACTTTTAAATAACGCTGCAGGAAATTTTATAAGTCCAACTGAACGGCTTTCCCATCGTGCTTTTGATATAATTATAAATATTGTGCTCAAAGGAACTTATAATTGTACACTTGCATTCGGTAAGCATTGGATTAAAGAAAAACAGAAAGCAACAGTTTTAAATATTATTACTACTTATGCTTATACAGGTTCTGCGTACGTAGTTCCATCTGCCGCAGCAAAAGCCGGAGTTTTAGCATTAACCCGGTCGCTTGCAGTTGAATGGGCAAAGTATGGAATTCGCTTTAACGCAATTGCACCGGGACCATTTCCCACAAAGGGCGCATGGGATAGGTTACTTCCCGGCGATATGAAAGATAAATTTGACCTCGCAAAAAAAGTCCCCTTAAAAAGAGTTGGAGAACACCAGGAACTTGCAAACTTAGCAGCTTACTTAGTTTCTGATTTTTCTGCATACATAAATGGCGAAGTTATTACTATCGATGGCGGAGAATGGTTGAAGGGTGCTGGTCAGTTTAATATGCTTGAAATGGTTCCGGAAGAGATGTGGGATATTATCGAACAGATGGTGAGAAAATCAAAAGGCAGTTGAAACAATCCTTTGCAATTCAGAAAGAAACTTATTAATTCTATGCAGCCGACAAAAAAAATAGAGCACTTCAAACACATCTATAAATTAAAAGTAAGATTATACGAAGTTGATATATTACAAATTGTGAACAATGCTGTTTACTTCAACTACTTCGAGCAGGCAAGAATTCAATATGCAAAGGATGCGGGATTATTGCCGGTTGATAATATTTTTTCCGAAGACAGTTTGTATTATATGGTTCATAACGAAATAAATTATCTTAAACCCTCTTTCTTTGATGATGAGCTTAATATTTATACAAGAATATCTTATATTAAACACTCGAGTTTCGGATTTGAACATATTGTTGAAAATTCGAAATCCAAAAAAATAATTGCTGAAGGTGGAGGAGTTTCAGTTCATGTTAATCCTGTTTTGAAAAAATCTGCCCCCATCGCAGATGAGGTTATAAAGATAGTTAAATCATTTGAACCTTCAGTTAAGATATTAAGACCGTAAATATTAAGTAATAAGTTCAGAGTTTTTTGTGCGAAGAATAGTTTTCGATATTGAAACCTGTGCCTTTCCTTTTGAATCATTCTCTGAAAGCCAGCAGGAATATCTGCTACGCTATGCTGAGAAGGAAACTGACCCCGACAAAAAACAGGAACAGACTGATCAGGCGATCCGTTACACAAGCTTATATCCCTTAACAGCAAAGTGTGTTGCGATTGGTATATATGATATAGATAAAAATAAATCCTTCGTTTATTATGAAAGTGCAGAAGCAGAGGAATGGTTTTCCGAAGACGAGCAGATTCACTACAAGGGACTAACTGAAGTAGAAATGTTAAAATCCTTTTGGAAAATTATTAAAGTAACCGATCAGGTTGTAACTTTTAACGGAAGAAATTTTGATATACCATTTTTGATGATTCGTTCTGCAATGTTGAAAGTAAAGCCAAGTAAAAATCTTATTAAAAGCAGGTACGATACAAAATCTCACATTGATCTTCTTGAACAATTTACCTTTTACGGATTAACAAGAAAATTCAATCTCGATTTTTACTGCAATGCATTTGGAATTGAATCTCCCAAAACAAAAGAGATATCCGGAATGGAAGTAAAAAATCTTTACGAAGCCGGTAGACTAAGAGACATCGCCATCTATTGCTCAAGCGATATTTCTGCAACATACCAGCTTTATAAAATTTGGGATGAGTATTTAGTTCATAACTAAACTACGCTAGACTAATAATTCCACATTATATGAGAAATATTTCGATTTCTCACTAACTTCTCATCCTTCCGCAAAAAGCATTATATTTGCACCTCAAAAAAACTGTTTTGTATTTAATAATTTGGAATGATGAAAGAACCTGAAGTTAATCTCGATCTTGCCATAGAGCATGGACTTAACGAAGAAGAATATAACAGGATACTTAAGATTTTAGGTAGAACACCGACTTTTACTGAACTTGGTATTTTCAGTGTAATGTGGAGTGAGCACTGCAGTTATAAAAACTCAATTGCTTTACTAAAAACACTTCCTCGTGAAGGTGGAAAGCTACTCGTTGGAGCAGGCGAAGAAAATGCCGGACTTGTTGATATTGGTGATAATCTTGCCGTGGCATTTAAAATTGAAAGTCATAATCACCCCTCCGCTGTTGAACCGTATCAAGGTGCTGCAACTGGAGTTGGGGGAATAATGAGAGATATTTTTACTATGGGTGCCCGCCCAATTGCTTCACTTAATTCACTTCGTTTTGGTTCAATTGAGGATGCACGAACACGATTTCTTTTTGCAGGTGTGGTGAAGGGAATCGGAGATTACGGAAACAGCTTTGGTGTTCCCACGGTTGCTGGAGAAGTTTATTTTGATGAATCATATCAGGGCAATCCGCTTGTGAACGCAATGGCGGTTGGTATTGTGAAAAAGAAACAGTATGCAAGTGCAATTTCCAAAGGTGAGGGAAATCCTGTTATGATAGTTGGTTCTTCAACGGGAAGAGACGGAATTCACGGGGCTACATTTGCTTCGGAAGAACTATCGGAAAAATCGGAAGCAAA
>JBATTD010000143.1:0-3958 GCA_049670345.1 Ignavibacteriaceae bacterium | reverse complement strand
CAATGCATCTTGTTCAAGATTACCGTCAACAAAAACGTAATCGTATATACCATCGATAGATGCACCGACTTGCAATATAGAATTTGGGATTCTATGCTTTGATTTCGCACTTCGCGGATTAAATAGAATTATTTTGTTCATTTTAAACTTGTGTTAATTACTTAATTTATTTCATAAAGTGATGCATACCGGCTTACAGTTTCAGCAAGCGGAAAAGGATTAACCGCACTGAAATCTAATTTACTTGCGAGTAGACTTAATGTAATGTTGATAAAATCTTCCTCATCCCCCGCAATGAACCATTTAGGATGCGGCTGCGCATAACCAACGTTAAAGGACACTATGTTCAGACCGTTAGATAGGGCTTCAGCAAAAACGTATCCCGCACCTTCAAACTTTGAGGGATGAATAAATATTTTACTTCTTTGCATCAACTTAAATATTTCGGTGCGATTTAAAATTCCTTTAAACTCAATATTTTTCTCAACTCCATTTTCTTTTGCAAACTGCTTCAAATTAAATTCCTCAGGTCCCGTTCCGGCTAACATACATTTTATATCGGGATTTTTTGGTGTAATCTTTTCAACTAATTTTATAAAAAGCGAATAATTTTTTAATGGTATCAACGAACCGACGGCCAGCAAATCAACATCCCGCTCACAGTTGCTGACCGGTATATTATCAATTCCCCAATGTATTATTTCATCAGCATTTCTATTTGTAAGCTTAAAAAACCAGTCCGATTGATTTTTTGAGAGTGCAACTAATTTAATTTTTTTGTTTTTCAACAATCTCAAATATTTATTCGAACTTTTAACATCCTGCCCCATTAGCGTGCACACATGATTACAGTTAAATATTTTTGCTAAAATGTTACCAATCATTGCACATTCGCCCAGCCACAAAGAGTGTATTACACTAACCGGATTTGATTCGTTAATTTTTTTTGTCTCATTAATAGTTCTATACCAAAGAAAAGGTTTTATTATTGGTTTGTTTTTTCCTGCCATGGGAACTATCTGTAATCCATTCCAGTTATATTTTTTGGTTTGATAGGGATAGTGCAGAGCAATTACTGTGATTCTCAATAAAGGAAAGCGGGATTTAAAACTTTTCAGAAATTCCTGCAAAGGTGGAATACAAAGAAAATCATTTTCATCAGCAGGAAATCCTGGTGTAATAATTACAATATGTTTAATGGATTTCATACAGTTCCCAACCGTCTTCAAACTGCTTTATCATTTTTGCAGAATAATTTTTTTCAAAATAATTCCAATTAATCATCGGATTTTTACCTTCCCATTGCTGCCCAAACTTTTCCTTGTTAAAAAGCACAAAAGATGAATTTTTGTAAACCGTTATTTTTTGTCTCCATAAGTTTATAATTGGATTTTTAACATTGTAAGATTTCAGCGCCGGATCTATTGAAAAAGTATAAATTATTCTACCGGGAAAGTCTTTCAAATAATCGGATATTTCTCTTTCCAGCTTATTCTGTTTGTAAATATTGTTAAACATATATCCGTAGAAAAATAACTGAATAACAACAACAGAGAGAATGAGCAATTTTTTAATTAACGGATTCTTAAGATATGAATTCAATCTAACAAATGGTTTATACATTAATATAATTACAAATGGAAAAGTGAGTAAGAGAAATCTTAAGTTTTGAAATGGTATCCCGGCAATAAAAATTACGTATAGAATAATAATTAATAGTGATTGCTTTACAACGTTAATTTCAAAATCTCTTTTCCTTATAAAAGGAATCAAAACAATTCCTATGAAGATGAATGCAGGATGAAAAAGATTTTCGAAAGCATAAACAATGTTTGCAAACCTGTAAGTGAAATATCCCTCAGGGGTATTAAATCTTGCACTTATAAAGTATAACGGATTCCAATTTTTCAACCAAACATTACTCAAGAAATCAGATCTATAATCAAATTTTAAGATGAATTCAGGAATTAAGATGAATATAACAAGCAATAGACTGAAAATTAAAGTATTGATTTGAAAATTCTTTACAAATGCTTTAATAATTAAAACTGCAGGAATTATTATTATTACGACAGAAACATAGCGGGTAGATACTGCGGCAACAATAAACATAACGGATAGCAAGTAATCTTTATTTTGAAGTTCTTTTTCGAATTTTATTGAATGATAAAATCCGCCTGTTATAAAGAATAAACAGAGCATATCAGACATTACTACCTGGGAGTAAACCAACATAATTGGGGAGACAGCAAAAGTTATCAAAATATAAAGTGAAATTTTTTCTTGCGAGTCTATGTAAACTAAGCTTAAGATTCTTTTTAAATAAATAATAGCGAATAAAAATGAAGCTAAAGAGATAAGTTGCAATGAAAGTATATTGCTAATCTTTATAAATGATAAAATGGAACCTGATAGCGGATAATAAACTGGCCAGAAAAAATTGTTTAGTGTTTTTCCATCGGAGAAGAATAACGATAGTGATCTGCTGTAGCGTAAATATTCATGACTATCCTGTCCATACAATCCGTTGAATTTCCAAATGAACATTGCTGCGAAAAAAATTATTGTCGGAATTATGTATGATAGAAAATTTTTTTTAAATGAAATTGACATAACCTTTATTTATAAGAAATGCAGTATTACTTCTTTATCTGAAAAAACTCTTTTTTCATTTTCCCTTACTTCAATATAGATTGATTCAAAAGTGTTGTCTGTCTCTGATAAAAAATAAACACCATTCTTCAATTTTGTTTTATCTAAAATAATTTCGGTCATCGCGTTAACACCATTCCTGCCTTTGCCAATAAAGAGCGGAATTTAAATCCAATCACTTTAACTGAAACCCTTCCTTCAGTTTGCTTTGCCTTGTAATAGTTTACCTCGTTCACCACATGCCTCACGGCAAAGTTATAATAACTTCTGTTGTAGTTTCTTTCAAAATCCCGGTCACGGTCGGTATCGGTTTCCCAATTAAACAATTTATTTTGTTTCGCTTCTATTTCCAGATAAAGCTCAGTGCCATTAATCGGGTAAGCAATTGTAATTGTAAAATAATCGGGATTAGATTCTTTCAAATGTTTGATCGTCTCTTCAATATCTTTTTCTGTTTCTCCGGGGTAGCCAAGCATTATAAATGTACCAGTTTCTATTCCATGCTTCCTGGTTAGCTTTATCATTTCTCTAACTTGTTCAACATCCACCCGTCTATCCATTGCATCGATAATTTTTTGCGACCCACTTTCCGCTCCGATCCAAACTCTAAAACATCCGGATTCTTTCAACATAGAAATTACTTCTTCGTTTAATCTATCAGCACGCGTAATGCATTCATAATTTATTTTTAAGTTCCTTCGTTTCAATTCATTTGTAAATTCATTCATCCATTTGTGACTTATTGTAAAAACATCATCAACAAACCATAAAGTATCGGGATTATAATCCGTTTGTATAATTTCCAGTTCATCAATGACACTTGTCGGAGAGCGGCGGCGGTAACTTAAACCGTAAACTGCACGGCTGCACCAGCGACATGTATAAGGGCATCCCCGCATCGTACTTACAGATACAGCATCCGAGCCATGATGTTTTTTCCAAATATTTTGATATGCGGCAATATTAATTCTTTTCCGGTTAGGAATAGGAAGTTCGTCAATCGTTTTTATTAAAGTCCTATCTGGTGTGAATGTTGTATTACCAGCATCATCTTTAAATCCAATTCCACGAATTTCTTTCAAACTTTGATGCTTATTTGTATCGAGAGCTTTTATCAATTCATAAAGTGTTTCTTCACCTTCTCCAATTACAAGATAATCGGCGCCGTGTTTTAAAAAGTTATCAGCGTTGTATCTAACATCCGGACCGCCTAAAATTATTTTTGTTTGCGAGAGTTCGTCATGTGATTTAACAAATTTTATTATTTCCAGGACATTCAACTTTGTCATCAGGTTAACATAAATAC
>JBATTD010000142.1:0-1644 GCA_049670345.1 Ignavibacteriaceae bacterium | reverse complement strand
GCCTCAGCCCTTGATCACCCCAATGTGTGTACAATTCATGAGATAAACGAAACGGAAGACGGACAGATGTTCATAGCTATGGCTTGTTATGAAGGTATGACTCTTAGTGATAAGATTGCTAAAGGACAGATACCAATCGAAGAAATAATTGACATCGCAATTCAAATCACAAGCGGATTGGTAAAGGCACATCAGCAAAATATTATACACCGGGACATAAAACCGGCTAATATTGTTTGGACTGAAGATGGAATGGTAAAAATTCTTGATTTCGGTATAGCAAAGCTAATTAAGGGAAGCCCGATAACCCGTGAAGTCGTAAATATTGGAACAATCGCTCATATTTCGCCCGAGCAAATTAGAGGAGATCAAGTTGATCATCGAACAGATATCTGGTCACTCGGGGTTGTAATGTATGAAATGATCACCGGTCAACTTCCATTCAAAGGTGAATATGATCAGGCAATTATTTATTCAGTTCTTAATGAAGAGCCGGAACCTTTATTAGAGATTCGCCCAGAAGTCTCTACAAGTCTTGATTTTGTTGTAATGAAAGCGTTATCGAAGAAACCTGACGAACGATACCAGGGTGCAGATGAGTTATTAAAGGAATTGATCAATTGTAAGGACTCAAATATCCAAACAGACAGCACGACTGATAAAACAGGCAGTTCAGGTGGACAGCGTAAACTGGCTGCAATAATGTTTACTGATATGGTTGGCTACAGCGCATTAGCCCAGGAAAATGAGTCACTTTCAATTGAACTGCTCGAAGTACACCGACAACTACTCCGTCCAATATTCGGCAGGCATAGCGGTAAAGAAATTGAAACAATTGGTGATGCTTTTTTTGTAGAGTTTAACAGCGCACTGGGGGCTGTAAATTGCGCTATTGAAATACAAAATAAAATGTTTGAGCGAAATAAAAAAGTTGAGTCCAATCGACGGATAGAATTACGCATTGGTTTACATGTTGGAGACGTTATACACATTGGCAAGCATGTTCATGGTGATGGTGTAAATATTGCAGCACGCCTGGAACCGCTATCCACTGTGGGAGGAATTTGCATATCAGAAGATGTTTACCGCCAAGTTCATAATAAAATTGCTTTCCCTTTAACAAAACAAGGGACAAAAAATTTAAAGAACATTAAAGCCCCTGTTGAAGTTTATTCTATAGTACTTCCCTGGGAAAAGAATCAGCCGCAATCAAAAAAGAGTATTTCCCTAAGACCTTCAACGAAAAGAAATATTATCTCCTTTGTATCAGTAATTATTGCTGTACTGGCAGTGCTGTTAATCAAAAATATTTTAGATGACCTTCCAACCGGCGCCAGGAATAATCGAATTGCTGTATTACCGATAGTTAATATAAGTGAAACTTCCGAGGACGACTACTTTGCTGATGGAATGACTGAGGAACTTATATCTCAGCTTGCTAAAATCAGTGGACTAAGTGTAATTGCAAGAACTTCTGTACTGAAATATAAAAATGCAGAAATGAATATTGAAGAAATTGGAAACGAGTTGGATGTTGCAACAATATTAGAGGGCAGTGTGAGAATGTCATCTAATAAAACCCGCATAACAATGCAGCTTATTGATGTTAATACACAGGAACATCTTTGGGCACAGGAGTATGAT